>NZ_CAIJDS010000015.1:116027-130414 GCF_903819475.1 Rhodococcus sp. UFZ-B548 | reverse complement strand
GTCGGGGCCACGAGCCCCATCAACTACCGGGCACCCCGCTCAAGCGCGAAGAGCCGGGTAAACCGTCTCTCACGGGGTTCCTGACAGCCACGGAGCTGATGCATGTCGAACCTGAGGCGACGGTGATGGTCGGCGACGACCTGATCGGGGACGTCCTCTCCTCACAACGAGTCGGCTTGACCGGAGTTCTGGTGCGCACAGGCAAGTTTCGGCAAACAGTGCTCGATCTGTCGGTTCAGAAGCCTGATCATGTCATCGATTCGGTCGCGGATCTTCCGGCCCTTCTCGGGGTCGTGCTCGAGGCTTGACCAGGCGGGGGTGACGGACTTCACTCGAGCGGGTACTCTCGCGCCCGAATCCAATGAACTTGTTCCACGAAGGAGTTTTCTATGCCCTTGATCTCGTCAGTCTGGTTCCGTCGCTCATCCTCTCGAGTCAGCGGAATTTCCAGTAGTCGGTTGGGGGGCCGCCTGGCGAGAACAGGGGCTGTGATGACTGTAGGTATGGGGCTCGCCGCCGGGCTGGCGCTGACCGGTGCGGGAGCTGCTTCGGCAGCCCCCGTCACGTGTGTCTCGCCGCCGTCGGCCAATGACATCCAGGTCTCCGAGACCGCGAGCTGCGGCGCGCAGTCCGTCGGAGCCGGCCGTTCGCAGGCCGGTGCTGCCGAGAGCGGTACCGCTGTGAGCGTCGCCGCCGACAACGGCTACTCCAATTCATATGCAAACGGCTTCGGAACCGCGCTGGGGGCTTCTCGCGGTAACGGTCAGGCGCAGGCATTTGCGCTCGGCGGCGGTATCGCGCGGGCCGGGGCGGCTGACGGCAACGTCACCTTCGCCATCGCCGGTTACGGAGCGGGCGCTACGGCCGATGCCAACGGCGTCGACTGCGTCGGAGTGCTCTCGTTTGCGGTCAATTTGAGTAACGGACAGTTCTGCATCGCGGGCTGAGGCTCAACCTTGCACTCGGCACGCTCGAGTGCTAAAAATGCAGTTGGCACTCGCGAACCGTGAGTGCCAGGTCGAGGCAGTGAGACCGGGAACCATAGACACCCCCGGTCGTCCGTCGCGGGCACTGACTAGACCACAGGCGTAGATGGGTGACCAGGCAAATCGGTCGCCCGTGTAATGAGGTGACTGGTCAAACGGTCGCCTTGTGCCGATGAGGTGACCCGACGAGCGGTCACCTTGTGTGTCACCCCCTATCCGGAGGATCACTTCGCAATGGCAAAGATCATCGCGTTCGACGAAGAGGCACGTCGTGGCCTTGAGCGAGGCCTCAACGCCCTCGCCGACGCTGTCAAGGTGACGTTGGGCCCCAAGGGTCGCAACGTCGTTCTCGAAAAGAAGTGGGGCGCCCCCACGATCACCAACGATGGTGTTTCCATCGCCAAGGAGATCGAACTCGACGACCCGTACGAGAAGATCGGCGCCGAGCTCGTCAAGGAGGTCGCCAAGAAGACTGACGACGTCGCTGGCGACGGCACCACCACCGCTACCGTTCTCGCACAGGCTCTGGTCCGTGAAGGCCTGCGCAACGTCGCAGCCGGCGCGAACCCGCTCGGCCTCAAGCGCGGCATCGAGAAGGCTGTCGAGGCTGTCACAGCTCGCCTGCTCGAGACCGCCAAGGAGATCGACACCAAGGAGCAGATCGCTGCTACCGCCGGTATTTCCGCCGGCGACCCGTCCATCGGTGAGCTCATCGCCGAGGCTATGGACAAGGTCGGCAAGGAAGGCGTCATCACGGTCGAGGAGTCCAACACCTTCGGCCTGCAGCTCGAGCTCACCGAGGGCATGCGCTTCGACAAGGGCTACATCTCGGCGTACTTCGCCACCGATGCAGAGCGTCAGGAAGCCGTCCTCGAAGACGCGTACATCCTGCTCGTCAGCTCCAAGATCTCCACGGTCAAGGACCTGCTGCCCCTGCTGGAGAAGGTCATCCAGTCCGGCAAGCCGCTCCTGATCATCGCCGAGGACGTCGAGGGCGAAGCTCTCTCCACCCTCGTGGTCAACAAGATCCGTGGCACCTTCAAGTCTGTTGCCGTCAAGGCTCCCGGCTTCGGTGACCGTCGTAAGGCTCAGCTCGCCGACATCGCCATCCTCACCGGTGGCGAGGTCATCAGCGAAGAGGTCGGACTCTCCTTGGAGACCGCAGGCCTCGAGCTCCTCGGCCAGGCACGCAAGGTCGTCATCACCAAGGACGAGACCACCATCGTCGAGGGTGCCGGCGACGCCGACGCAATCGCCGGTCGTGTCAGCCAGATCCGCGCCGAGATCGAGAACAGCGACTCGGATTACGACCGTGAGAAGCTGCAGGAACGTCTGGCCAAGCTGGCCGGCGGCGTTGCAGTCATCAAGGCCGGCGCTGCTACCGAGGTCGAGCTCAAGGAGCGCAAGCACCGCATCGAAGATGCAGTGCGTAACGCAAAGGCAGCCGTCGAAGAGGGCATCGTCGCCGGTGGTGGCGTTGCACTTCTCCAGGCAGCTCCCGCACTGGACGACCTCAAGCTCGAAGGTGACGAGGCAACCGGCGCGAACATCGTTCGCGTTGCACTGTCCGCTCCGCTCAAGCAGATCGCATTCAACGCAGGCCTCGAGCCCGGCGTTGTTGCGGACAAGGTCTCCAACCTGCCCGCAGGTCACGGCCTCAACGCTGCGACCAACGAGTACGGCGACCTGCTCGCTGCAGGCATCAACGACCCGGTCAAGGTCACCCGCTCGGCACTGCAGAACGCAGCGTCCATCGCGGCTCTGTTCCTGACGACCGAAGCCGTTGTCGCTGACAAGCCCGAGAAGGCCGGAGCGCCTGCAGGCGATCCGACCGGCGGCATGGGCGGCATGGACTTCTGAGTCCATCTCCACCTAGCTCCTAGAGCCCGGCCCACCATTCGGTGGGCCGGGCTTTTGCTTGTCTGGAGACAAATGCGGGCATTTTTGTCCACTGCTGCGACGCGATCGCGGTTTCCCGTTGCACGGCTCGATGCTGTGTGCGTTTACGCCCGCGCTTACGTCCGGTTGTGTCGGCGTCTTCGGACCACTGTGATGATTTCGTCCGCCACAGCGTCGAGATGGGCCATCGCGGTGGCGGCGGAGTAACGCAACACCATCCATCCGTTGAGAACGAGTGCGTTCTGACGCCGTCGATCGTTGTTGAAAGTTGCGGGGTCGGTATGGAATTCGCGCCCGTCGATCTCCACGATCACCCGGGCTCGCGTGTCGACCAGGTCGCCGAAGTAGGGTCCGACCCGAGCGTTGATCTCCAGGTGGACGTTGCGCGCAGTCAGCGCACGGGCGACTGCTCGCTCCGGTTCCGAACGAGTGAGCGGGCAACAGGTGCGGAGTTGTTCGCGTACGGCGGGGATCCCGTGCCTGCCGCGGCTCGCATCACACAGTTGGGCTATCGACTTCCACGGCACTCGGGTCGATACCGCCGCGTCGAAGAAGGCCTCGAGTTCCGGGCGTGGCAACGTGGTCGCGACGTCGATGAAGCACTGCTCGATCGGCACGATCGGTAAACCCATCCACTCATCCGACGAGACTCCTGTTCGTCGGTGAAGCCGTACCCACTGCGGACTGCCTGCTCGGACGCTGGGAGCCACGGTGGCCTCGACAAAGCGTGGTTCCTCCGGCAGGAGATCCCACAGCCAGGCCGCGCTGGTATGGCTGAGGACGGCCTCGGGCTTCCACAGTGTGACCGCGACGCAACGCTCGAAGTATCCAGGTTCTTCGGTGGAGTACACCGACGGCAGGATTCGATGGAGTCGCCCTGACCGCGTGGATCGAGAGATCGAACTGCTCGAGGTGCCCTGCTCGAGCAACTGGTTTCTCGTGACAACTTCCACGTATGCACTGTGGCGGCAAGGGCCTGACGACGCGGATTCAGAAGCCACTTTGTGGATGGCCGCGTGTGTGTGGACAACCTCATGGCGTAACAGGTGTATCGAGAAGGTGGGGAACGAGAAGCTTCATCTATCCGAATGTTGAAGGATGTTTGATATTTTCCGTCCCGATTGTTCGCCTCCGCTAACCTGTGAAGTGCGGATACCTCTAGTTCTTTTGGTGGATAATTCTGTTCTGAATACCCTCAAGTACTAGGCCTTTCGGATGACGTGCATTCCGGTTGCTATTCCATTTTGCTCGATTTTCAAGCGTCTTGGACGCTAGACCTGCGAATATGGAACAGGTTTCAGATCCATCTGAAATTCTTGGGCAAAAGGCACCCAAATCGGATCCTATTGCACTACCTTGATGTCAGTCACAGCCGCGGAAAGTGGGCACCAACCCCGGAGGATCTCGGTTACATCGTTCGACAGAGATTCTTTAATTGCTACTTGGACCGGCTCTTTGTGGGCTGCATCAAGCATTCCAATGTAAATGTTCCGTGAGTATTCGCGGCCAATCGAAAGCGTGGGATTCAATATGATCGTCATGTTCCTGCAGACAACGGCGGCATTGTTCACCGACCTGCTGGGTAACGTCTGGTCCGGTTCGCTCATGCCGGGAATCGACGGGGTCACCGGATCGTTGGTTTCGGCAATCGACCTCAGTTGACGGCACCTGCTAGTTCTTCTTCCAATGTTTCTTGATGACAGGAGTGAATGATGGATCTGGGATCGATTGCGGATGTTCTCGAGGGCGAGGCCGGGGGGTTGATCAAAAACATTCTCGGGGTGGCTTTGTTTACCCCGTTTATGGCTTCGGTTGACTTCGGGTGGTTCCCGAACGTCGACTGAGAAGTGAATTGCTTTACCCAGTGAACGAAATCAATCTCAAGGAGTGTGAAATACGGTGGACACAGCTAGTTTGATAGGTGCGCTCGCAAGCGTTGACGTCGGATCCCTGGTGGATCCACTGTTCTACTTGGTCAAGGTCGTTGACGGAATCTTCTTGTCGATCACCGGAAGCCTCAACATGGGCGGTGCGCTCGGTGAGGCTGCGGCAGGCAGCGTCCAATCGGTCCTCGGTTCCGTAGCCGGCCTGTAAAAGGAGAAGGAGAAAAGATGTTCGATCTCTTCCTGGACTACCTGTCCAAGATCGTCGATTTCGGATCGATCGATCTCGTAGGCACGTTTGTGAAGTATTTGAACGCGCTGTCGTCCTCCCCCACGCCATAGAAGAACGGAATCGGTCATGCTGCAAACTTATTTAACCGGAATGATCACGTGGGTATCGAGCATGCTTGGTCTAACTTCCGCTGGAAGCAAGATCATCAAGGATCCTCCACAAAAGCCGTGATCACTCCAGCGACTGCATCATATTGTTCGGTTGTCGAGGACAGCATCGTAGCGGAGCAGTCAGGCGAACCTGCACTTGCTTGAAACTATGGTCCCCGTAGCCCTGTGGCTTCGGGGACCATTGGTTTTGCAATCACCGGATTTATAGTCACAAGCTTTGCACTCAGGCGAATGTGCGGGCAACCAGCCGCGATACAAGGAGTTCAATGGGCGCGTCCAACACGTCAGGCGCAAGGATGGCGCAGCTGAACCCACGCGATGCCGAATTCATCTATCACGAGGGCGCTGGTCACCTGAACCATCTGATCGCTGTGTACTTCTTCGAGACATCGTTGCACCCAAGCGCGGAATTCACGGCAGAACAGGCAGTGGACTGGGTTACCGCACGCCTTGGATGTGATCGTATGTTCACTCAACGAGTCCAACGGACTCCGTTGGGACTGGACCATCCCTACTGGGTGACAGACCCTGACTTCGACGTGCGAAAGCACGTGTACGTCAACAAGATCAATGACAACGGATGGGCAGCACTGCAAAAGCCGTTGAGCGCGTTGTTGACGACGAAGATGGACCTGCGCCGTCCGCCGTGGGAACTGCACTTCTTCGTAGGTTTGGAGGGACTTGAAGAATTGCCGGGCCGACTGACGGCGGTGGTGCTCAAGTCTCACCACAGTGCAGCTGACGGTATCGCCATCAGGACGTTGGGCGAAACTATCTTTTCGGGCAAGGTGCAGCAGGCTGGGTCCGAACCGCCTGTGCCGTTTGTGCGAGCGAGGATATTCACCAAGTCGCTACTGGGGTTTCCCGGCCGAATTTATCGCTTCGCAAGGCAGGTACCAGGCAACCGACGCGCTCAGAGAGATGCTGACGCTGCGAAGAGGGCCGGAGAATGGGTGGAGAGCCTCAACGAGAGGCCTGCAGTTCGATTCAACGGCAAGGTGAGTGGAGTGGCCTCACTGGAACCGATGACAATGTCCGGGGAGCAGGTCCGTGGGATCAAGGATTCGGTGCCCGGTGCGACTGTCAACGACGTTCTACTCGCCGTTGTTGGAGGCGCTCTGACGCGCTACCTCACGGAGAAAGATGAAACGCCAAGCGGTTCTTTGATTGCGATGGTTCCTCGCTCGGTACGCAAGGTCGAAGCGTGGGAATCGGCGAATCAGTTGGTGGCTCTGCTGGTGGATATGCACACCCAGGTCAAGTCCCCGTTGGAGAGGTTGGCGCTCATTTCGAGTTCGGCACGGTCGGAGAAGGCGCGCACGTCCCATCCCGCGGTCAGGCGTGCCGGGGCCGCAGTCGAGACCACGCCGGCGCCGTTGATGAGATTGATGGCGTATGCGCGCAAGCAGAACGATCACAGCCTCGATCGACCGCGTTACCAGCACACCATGGTGAGTAACATTCCTCTCTCGGTCGAAGGGTTGACGCTTGCCGGCGCCCCGGGCGCGGCTGTGCTTGCAGTGCAAGCGCCTATCGACGGCGACGGGCTACGGCATTTCATGGTCGCCGCAGCAGGTGGGGGACTGACCCTCAACGTCATTGCGGACACCGCGACCATGCCCGATCTCCACCATTACATCGAACTACTGCGAGCAAGTTTCGATGACTTGGCAGCGGCAGCCGCGATGAAGACTGCGGATTCACCTGACCAAGAGGTTGCCTCCTGATCGATCGGAATCACAGGCACCTTTTCCGATTGCTGGATCCGGTGATACCCAACGATTCCGGGCAGAACCCCGAGGATCTGCATGTCAGCTCGCCACAATTCGGACATTCGTTCAGCGTCGGAATTGAGGGGCATGCATGATCTTTCGGAACTCGTTGCCAGCCGCGGTATCTCAGATGGGACCGCGAGACGCGGAGTTCGTCTACAACGAGTCCGGCGGACATCTGAGCCACATGGTCTGCGCCTACTTCTTCGACACGACGGGCCATCCGCTCGCAGAGATGACGCACGACGACGCGGTTCGGTGGATCACCGAAAGATTCGGGTACTGGCCCTGTTTACGAGTCGACTCCAGCGAGTTCCGCTGGATCTGGACTATCCCTATTGGGTCCCGGCCGATTTCGACGTCGATGATCACGTGCACGTTCAGCGTGCCCCTGTTGCCTGGTGGGCCCCGGTTCGTGAATTGCTCGGGCGCTCGCTCGGGGAGCCGATGGACCTGTCCCGGCCGCCCTGGGAGTTGCACGTCATGACCGGCGTGCACGGGATCGACGAGCTACCTGGCAATCTGACGCTGATCATGCTCAAGACCCACCACGGGGCCGGTGACGGTCTGGCGATCCGCGATCTGACCAACCTTCTGTTCTCCGGTCCGCCGAAACCGGAGACGAAGCGTGCCGGTTCGGGGCTTTCGTCGCTGGATTTGATCGGGCGCACCGTTGTGGGTTTGCCCGGCCAGGCGATCCGTTTCGCCCGGGGTCTGTCCGTGACAAAGGTTGCGGCCGAGACGGTTCGGGAGGCGGAAGAGGCCGGAGAGTTGCCTACGTACTCGGCCGACCGCCTACCGACCCGATTCAACGGCGTGCTGGGCGGAGACATCACGATCGATTTCCTGACGCTGGACGGCGCAGACATCAAAGCGATCCGAGCGGCCGTTCCGCACGTGACGGTCAACGACATCTTCCTGACCGTCGTCGCCGGTGCTCTCGACGCGTACCTGTCGGGGAAGGGCGAGAAGTCGGCCAGTGGGTTGGCCGATGGTTCCCCGATCGATGCGGCAGATCGCCGAATGGGAATCGGCCAACCAACTGGCGCTGTTGACGGTCGATCTGCACACGGACGTCGAAGATCCGGTCGAGCGGCTGACACGAATCAGAGATTCGGCGCTGAGGGCCAAAGGGCGGAGTTCACACCCAGCCGTCCGTCGTTACGGGCACGCGCATCGAAACCTCGCCTGCGGCTCTGCTCAGACTCACCGGTCTCTCGCGTCGGCTCAACAAGCTGGACCCTTCGCACAAGGTCATTCAGAACACTACGATCAGCAATGTCCCGGTATCAGTCGACGGCAATGTCTTCGAAGGTGCGCCGGCGGTGGCAGTTCTCGGCGGGCAGGCGCCGGTCGACGGAGACATTCTGCGCCACTTCCTCATTGCCGCGCGTGGAGGTTCTCTGACGCTCAATGTCATCGTCTCGCGAGAGACGATGCCGGATATCGAGCACTACGTCGAACTATTGAGGGTTGGGTTCACGGCGCTTCTGCAGGCAGTTTCCGACCAAAATCGTGAGTTCGTCGAACGATAATCTCTCGACACCCTCAGCTTTACGCCGCCCGTCGTCCCCGAGTTTTCTGAACATCTTGGTCGGGCAGCGTCAGTGGCCTGGCCGTCAAGGGTCTCGAGGCCCTCGCTGCGCTCAGCGGTGGAGAGTTGAAGGCCGCCAAGTAGATTGTTGATTTCGGGGCCTGCTCGTGTTGGCGCGTAGGCCCCGAAATACCTTTTGTCGGCGCGTAATTCTCGCCATGTCAATTGCCGGAATTCTCAACCTAACGGCATGAGCATCCAGGCGGCGAGATATACCAAAGCCGCGGTTCCACCCGTGCAAATAGCGGCGATAACCGCGAGTAGACGGACAAGATTTACGTCGGCGCCGAAGTAATCTGCAATTCCGCCGCACACTCCGGCGAACATTTTCTTGTCGTTGGAACGGGTGAAGGGGCGAGGTGTGTTGCTTTCGAATGTCATGCTTCAATTCTGAAGCGAGATCGCGCCGCGCACCATCGGGGACGACCCCCATCTGCACCCTGATCTTTTGAGGCCGCCGTGTCATACCCCGGTGTTCATCCCAGCTTCACCGAACGGTTGCTGCGGGAGACTACCTTGTCGGCGGTGACCGATTTAGCAGAACGCCGACCGTTCCTCAGCGCCTTCGCGGATCTCTCGACCGCCGTCGATCTGGCCGACACCGCCGCCTTCACCGTCGACGACAATGACGACGACGATCCGGTGCTGCTGACGTCGCCGGACGGTTTCGAGGTCGACACCTGGCGGGAGGGCTACCCGTACGACGCACGGATGCCTCGGGACGAGTACGAAATGTCCAAGCGTCTGCTGCAGATCGAACTCCTCAAGCTGCAGAACTGGTCGAAAGAAACCGGCGCACGGCACGCCATAGTGTTCGAAGGACGCGACGCCGCCGGCAAGGGCGGAACGATCAAACGATTCATGGAGCACCTCAATCCTCGCGGCGCACGGGTCGTCGCATTGGAGAAGCCGTCGGCTCGCGAGTCGACGCAGTGGTACTTCCAGCGCTACGTGCAGCACCTTCCGGCTGCCGGGGAACTGGTGATGTTCGATCGGTCTTGGTACAACCGGGCCGGGGTCGAGCGGGTCATGGGCTTCTGCACCGACGAGGAGCACGAGCGTTTTCTGCGCCAGGTGCCGTTGTTCGAGCAGATGCTCGTCGACGACGGCATCAGCTTGATCAAGTTCTGGTTCTCGGTTTCACCGCTGGAGCAGCGCACGCGGTTCGCGATCAGACAGGTCGATCCCGTTCGGCAGTGGAAGCTTTCGCCGATGGACATCGCTTCGCTGGACAAGTGGGATGCGTACACGGCGGCGAAGGAAGAGATGATCCGGTTCACCGATACCGCCACCGCTCCGTGGACCGTCATCAAGAGCAACGACAAGAAACGCGCGCGGATAAACGCGATGCGTCACGTGCTCAGTCAGTTCGATTACGACAACAAGGATTACGAGATCGTGGGTACTCCGGATCCGCTGATCGTGGGCAGCCTCGAATAGTCGGCGCGTGTGCTCTGCCCATCCGCGGCGTGGGTGGTTAGTGTGAGTTGAATGGAGACCGTAGCGATCCAACTCCCCGACGGCACCGTGACCCCGATCCGTCTGTTTCCCGGACCGAACGACGACGCACCCGTGGTGGTGATGTTGCCCGGGCTCGGAGTTCCCGCCGGGTTCTACGATCCGGTGGCGCAGGCCCTGGTCGAAGCCGGCTTCAATGCGGCCATCGGTGAACTGCGCGGCCAAGGTGACAGCAAACCGCGCCCGAGCGCGTCGAGTGCTTTCGGATATCAGGAACTGGTCTCGATCGATTGTCCGGCGACGTTCGAGGTGGTGCGTGAGCGGTTTCCGGCCAGCACACCTTTTCTGATGGGGCACAGCATGGGCGGCCAGATCGGGGTCATGTACGCGTCGAGGATTCGGGGCCGGCTCGGCGGACTGATCCTGGTTGCCTCCGGATCGCCGTATCACCGCGGATTCCCCGGAATCCGTGCGCCCGGACTCTATCTGGGCTCGTCCGCGATGTCGGTGACAGCCAACATCGCCGGCTTCTGGCCTGGAGACCGGGTCAACGTCGGCGGCTTCGGTCGACAGTCGAAAGTTCTGATCACCGATTGGGCCCGGTTCGCCAGGACCGGTCGCATGGAACCCGTCGGTGCGGATATCGACTACGAGGAGCGGATCGCCCGCCTGACCTTGCCGGTTCTGTCGATCACGATCGAAGGGGACGATCTCGCTCCACGCCGGTCGGCAAAGAACCTGGTGGACAAGCTCTCCGGGGCCCAAGTGACGATGACGCACATCGACGAACCGCTCGGTCACAACGGTTGGATACGCAATCCCACCGCTGTGAGCGAGCGCGTCGTCGCGTGGTTGCGCGACCGCTGAAAGATCAGCCGAGTTTCTGCCAGAGGAACTCGTAGGTCAGCGCAGTCTTGAAGGCCAGCTGAGCATTGTCCGCGGCGCCGCCGTGGCCACCCTCGATGTTCTCGAAATACAGCACCGGCTTGCCCAGCTCTTCCAGCCGTGCGGCCATCTTGCGGGCATGCGCGGGGTGGACGCGGTCGTCGCGGGTGGACGTCGCGATCAGGATCGGTGGGTACGACGCGGCGGCGTCGATGTTCTGATACGGCGAATACTCCGAGATGAATGCCCACTCCTCCGGGACATCGGGGTCACCGTATTCGGCCATCCAGGACGCGCCGGCCAGCAGGAGATGGAATCGGCGCATGTCCAGCAGCGGGACCTGGCAGACGATGGCGCCGAAGAGTTCGGGGTACTTGGTCAGCATGATGCCCATCAACAGGCCGCCGTTGCTACCGCCCTGAGCTGCCAGAAGATCCGGGGTCGTGATTCCGCGATCGACGAGGTCTCTCGCGACGGCAGCAAAGTCTTCGTGCACCTTGTGGCGACCGGCCTTGAGAACTTGTGTGTGCCAACCGGGTCCGTACTCGCCGCCACCACGAATGTTCGCAACCACATAGGTGCCGCCCTGCGTCAGCCAGGCACGGCCCAGAGAACCGCTGTACGACGGTGTCAGCGAGATCTCGAATCCGCCGTACCCGTAGAGCAGGGTGGGGCCTGGCTCGCTACGCGGACTGCGCACCACGAAGTACGGAACTTGGGTGCCGTCGGCAGAGGTGGCGAAGAACTGCTCCGTGGTGATGTTCTCGGCGTCGAAGAACGCGGGAGCCTGCTTGAGGGCAGTGGGTTCGGTTTCGCCGATCACGCCGTGCAAAAGAGTTGCAGGGGAGGTGTATCCGCTCGAGTTGACGAAGTATTCATTGCTGACATCGGGGTCGGTGTCGAGAATTTCGATACTGGTCAGTTCTGGAAGCCCTTCGAAAGGTCGATCCTCCCAGCCGTTTTCGCCCGGCGTCAGGATTCGCAGCGTCGTGCGCACGTCGGTCAGGACCACCAGAATCAGATGATCGCGTGTCCAGGTGTAGTGCTCGAGCGAGGAATGTGCGTCGGGTTCGAAGATCGATGTCAGTGCTCGTGAGCCGGCAAGGAAATCGTCGTAACGGATGGCAAGCAGTGCGCCGGTCGGATATTCGGTGTCCTCGACGGCCCACACGGACTTGGTGCGGATCAACAACCACTCGTGGTGAATCGAGATCCCGGCGTCCTCGGGGACGTCCACGAGCACCAGTTCACCGTCGGGGCGAACTTCGAAATGCTGAGAGTTGTAGAAATCGACCGAGCGAGTGACGAAGTCTCGTTCGAACCCGGGCGTCGGATCGTGCGAAGCCGAGATGGCCACGTCCGTGGCCTGGCCCTCGTAGACGGTCTCGGCGCTGGAGAGGGGAGTGCCGCGCTTCCACCGCTGGGCCAGACGGGGATATCCGGAATCGGTGAGCGACCCTGGTCCGATATCCGTTCCGACGTAGACGGTATCGATGTCGATCCAGTCGATGTCGGTCTTGGCCTCGGGAAGGTAGAAGCCGGGATTCTCGCCCTCGGGAGCGAGGAACTCGCGCTTGTCGATGTCGAACTCGCGAACGACCGCCGCGTCTGCCCCGCCGCGGGAGAGGCTGATCAATGCACGGTTGCGGTGTGGCCGTAGAAGTTGCGTGCCCTTCCAGACCCAGTTCTCGCCCTCGGCCTCGGCCAGGGCGTCGAGGTCGACCAGGACGTCCCATTCCGGGTCGTCGGTGACGTACTGATCGAACGTCGTGCGTCGCCACAATCCGCGAACGTGGGTGCTGTCGCGCCAGAAGTTGTAGAGGAACTCACCTCGACGGCGGACGTAGGGGATTCGCGCGTCGGTATCGAGGATCTCGCGCACGTCGCTCTGCAGTCGATCGAAGCGCTCGTTGTCGGTGAGCTGCTCCTCGGTCACGGCATTGTGCTGACGTACCCAATCGAGTGCAGACTCACCGGTCACGTCTTCGAGCCAGAGGTAGGGGTCGTCGCCGGTGGTGGGCTGCTGATCGGAAGTCATACGTCCATTCTTACTGCTCGCTCCCGACAGCACTCGACCCCGCTCCCGAAACACTGGAGCGGGGTCGAGTGAGAACGAATCGGGTCAGACGCCCAGGGAGTGAGCGAGCATCGGCCAGGAGTTGTGGAGATCGTCCTGCCAGTAGCCCCACGAGTGGGTGCCGGTCGGCTTGAAGTCGAAGGTGGCCGGGATCTTCAGATCGCTCAGGCGGTAGGCGAGGTTGTGGGTGCAGTAGTTGACCGCTGCCTCGATGACGCCGCCGACGATCGCCTGGTTGGCGAGCGCACCGACCTGACCGTTGATCGCGGGGTTGGCGAGAGTGTCGTGTGGGCCGGGGAGTCCCGAGCCGGTGGAGACGTAGAGCTCGGTGCCGCGGAGCTTCTCGGCGTTGAGGACCGGATCGTTGTCCTTCCAGCCCTGACCGTCGAGCGGGCCCCACATGTTTGTGATGTCAGCTCCGCCGCGGGTACCTGTGACAAGTTCGATCGCACTCTGACCGACGGGGGTGCTGGTCTCAGCGCATCCGCTGTACGCGCCGACGCCCTTGTAGAGGCCGGGAGCCGCGATGGCGAGGTTGAGGACCGAGGTCGCGGTCATGGAGATCGCGGAGATCGACTGGACCTTGTTGGTATTGAACTCGGCGTCGATGACGGGCGGGAGTTCCTGGGTCAGGAACGTCTGCCACTTCTGGCGACCGAGAACCGGATCGTCGTTCACCCAGTCGGTGTAGTAGCTGAATGCGCCTTCGAGTGGAGTGACGACGTTGACGTTCTTGTCCTGGAAGAAGTTCATGACGTCGGTCTTGCGTTGCCAGGTCGCCGAGTCTTCGCCGCCGCCTGCACCGTTGAGCAGGTAGAGCGTCGGGCGGGGTTCGCTGTTGTCTGCGGGGAGGATGACCTCGAGCGGGATGTTGCGATCCATCGCCGGGGAGAAGACCGAGATGGTGACCTTGCGGTCGCCGGTCTTGGTGTTGCTCACGACGTGCGATCCGGACGTGTCACCGCCCGCAGAAGCTGTCGCCGGACTGATCAGCATCGGCAGCACCGTGGCCACTGCGAGAGCTGCGATCACACTGCCACGCTTGAAAATTCGAGCACGCATACGTTCGGATCCTCCACCTGAATGTCTTCGGATCCGGAACGGATCGAAGTGCCTGTGAGCCCTTACTGGAACAGGTTCACTTTTTGTTATGTGTCAGTAAAGCAGAGCGGGCGCAGAAAGTGACGCGATTCGATTGCCTGACAATTGAATTGGCCCCGGAATTAACCCCCGAATTAACCCCCGAATCGGCCCAGACAAGCACTCGACCCCGCTCCCGGAAGTGCAGGGAGCGGGGTCGAGCCGGAACGATTTCGGTCAGATGCCCATCGAACGAGCGAGCATCGGCCAGGAGTTGTGGAGATCGTCTTCCCAGTAGCCCCACGAGTGGGTGCCGGTCGGCTTGAAGTCGAAGGTGGCCGGGATCTTCAG
>NZ_CAIJDS010000015.1:0-115927 GCF_903819475.1 Rhodococcus sp. UFZ-B548 | reverse complement strand
AGCCCCACGAGTGGGTGCCGGTCGGCTTGAAGTCGAAGGTGGCCGGGATCTTCAGGTCATTGAGGCGGTAGGCGAGGTTGTGGGTGCAGTAGTTGACTGCTGCCTCGATGACGCCGCCGACGATGACCTGGTTGGCGAGGGTGCCAACTTCACCGTTGATCGCCTCGTTGTTGAGGGTGTCGTGCGGGCCGGGGAGTCCGGAGCCGGTGGAGATGAAGAGTTCGGTGCCGCGGAGCTTTTCGGCGTTGACGACGGGGTCGTTGTCGATCCAGCCCTGGCCGTCGAGGGGGCCCCACATGTTGGTCACGTCAGCGTCGCCGCGCATGCCCACAACCAGTTCGATGGAGGACTGGCCGACCGGTGTGCTGGTCTCGGCGCATCCGCTGTATGCACCGACGCCCTTGTAGAGGCCCGGAGCTGCGATGGCGAGGTTGAGGACCGAGGTCGCGGTCATCGAGATCGCGGAGATCGACTGGACGCCGTTGGTGTTGAACTCGGCGTCGATGACGGGCGGGAGTTCCTGGGTCAGGAACGTCTGCCACTTCTGGCGGCCGAGGGACGGGTCGTCGTTCACCCAGTCGGTGTAGTAGCTGAATGCACCTTCGAGCGGGGTGACGACGTTGACGTTCTTGTCAGCGAAGAACTCGTTGACGTCGGTCTGACGCTGCCACGTCGCCCGGTCTTCGCCGCCGCCTGCACCGTTGAGCAGGTAGAGCGTAGGGCGGGGTTCGCTGCCGTCTGCCGGGACGATGACCTCGAGCGGAATATCGCGTCCCATGGAAGGGGAGTACACCTTGATGGTGGCGATGCGCCCGTTGTCCGTGCGGCTCGAGAGCTTGGAACCCGTTGTGTTTGCTTTGGCAACAGTTGCCGTGGTGGTCGACGGATCTCCACCTGCGGACGACACGGCAGGGCTGATCAGCATCGGCAGCACGGATACTGCTGCTACAGCTGCGACCAGACGGCCACGCTTGAAAGTGCGAGCACGCATACGTTCAGAAACCTCCACCTAAAAATACTTCGAATCCGCCCGGGACTGAACGGTCCTTGTTGCTGTTCGTGATGGGTACATACTCCCGTTGTGTATCAGCGTTACATTCGGTGCGATACGTACAGAGCATGCGAGTCTTGTAAGTTTCTACCTTATCGGCGCGTTATTAGCCAGTGAACCAGAGATTTGCTGAACGGACGACCAGTTTCAGGCCAGTTTCAGGTGAATTTCCCTGGTCATCGACGGGATTCGAGAATGAACCGGACGTTTCCATTATGGGAACAACATTGTTGCCTACCTCTGCAGTCGAACGCGTCTGTCGAAGATCTTCTCCGATATCAGCGCCCAGCGGGGAGTTACGTTTCGGTGAACGTCGGTTACTCGCCGCAGACTCGCGCTGACTCGACGGCAATCGCCAAGAGTTTCGCGTGGCAGGCGCGGGTCGAGTTCCCGGAGATAACCCCTGTCTTCACCGTCGACGGCGTCGTCGAGATTCAGGAGTCGGGCGGAATTGCCCTGGCCTTTGACCTGGAGGACTCGAATCCGCTGGAGGGAGACCTGGCCAACGTCTCGTACTTCTACAACCTCGGAGTCCGCTCGATGTTGCCGACGTATAACTACATGAACGCTGCGGGCTGCGGCTGCTTGGACCTGACGGACACGGGGTTGAGTGGATACGGCCGTGACCTGGTTGCCGAGATGAATCGCGTCGGAATGACGGTCGACGGCTCACATTGTTCGGTACAGACGGGGTTGGACATCTCAGCTATCACCCAGCGAGCAATGATCTACAGCCACTCGAACCTCCGAAGGTTGTGGGAGCATCCGCGCAACATCACCGACGATCAGGCCAGAGCGTGTGCGGAGACCGGCGGCGTAATCGGGATCAACGGCGTGGGCATATTCCTCGGCGTCAACGGACCGGATGACGACCAGGCTCGGCTGTCCGCGATGGCCGACCACATCGAAGAGGCTGTGGGACTCGTCGGCATCGATCATGTCGGGATCGGCTCCGACTTCTCCTTCGACGCCGACGACTTCCGCGAAGAGATCGAGCAGAACCCGTCGTCGTTCTCCGAGGCGTACACCGCGTGGGGGCCACTGCAGTGGACTCCTCCGGAGGACGTGCTGACACTTGATCAGGTATTGCGTGACCGGGGCTTCGACGAGCCGTCGATCGAGGCCGTGTACGGCGGAAATTTCGCCCGAGTTGCCCGAGAAGTGTGGGCTACCGACGGGTAATGCGACCATCTGGGGACAGCGAAACGATGCAGGACTACCCTGGTGAATCGTGACCTCACACTATGACGTCGTTGTCCTCGGAGCCGGCCCCGGTGGGTACGTCGCTGCTATCCGCGCGGCACAACTGGGCCTGAGCACCGCCATCATCGAGCAGAAGTACTGGGGCGGTGTATGCCTGAATGTCGGCTGCATTCCGTCCAAGGCGCTTCTCCGTAACGCCGAACTCGCGCACATCTTCACGAAAGAAGCGAAGACGTTCGGCATGTCCGGAGACGTGTCCTTCGATTTCGGCTCCGCTTTCGATCGCAGCCGCAAGGTCGCGGACGGGCGAGTCAAGGGCATTCACTTCTTGATGAAGAAGAACAAGATCCCGGAGTACGACGGCAAGGGCACGTTCGTCGACGCCAACACCATCAGCGTGGAGCTGAGCAAGGGTGGCACCGAGACGATCACGTTCGACAACGCGATCATCGCGACGGGTTCGTACACCAAGCTGCTGCCCGGCACCTCGCTGAGCGAGAACGTCGTGACCTACGAAGAGCAGATCCTCACCCGTGACCTTCCGGGTTCGATCCTGATCGTCGGTGCCGGCGCGATCGGCATGGAGTTCGGTTACGTCCTCAAGAACTACGGCGTCGACGTCACGATCGTCGAGTTCCTCGATCGGGCACTGCCCAACGAGGACGCCGACGTCTCGAAGGAAATCGCCAAGCAGTACAAGAAGCTCGGCGTCACCATCAAGACCGGTGCCGCTGTGCAGTCCATCAGCGACGACGGCAGCAAGGTCACCGTCTCGATCAAGGACAACAAGTCCGGCGAGATCGAGACCGTGGTCGTCGACAAGGTTCTGCAGTCCGTCGGCTTCGCACCGCGTGTGGAGGGCTTCGGTCTCGAGAACACCGGTGTCGCGTTGACCGATCGCGGCGCCATCGCGATCGACGACTACATGCGCACCAACGTCCCGCACATCTTCGCCATCGGTGACGTCACCGCCAAGCTGCAGCTCGCGCACGTCGCAGAAGCTCAGGCTGTCGTCGCTGCCGAGACCATCGGCGGCGCGGAGACGCAGACACTCGGTGACTACCGGATGATGCCGCGTGCGACGTTCTGCCAGCCGCAGGTCGCCTCGTTCGGTTTGACCGAGGAGCAGGCCAAGGCCGAGGGCTACGACGTCAAGGTCGCGAACTTCCCGTTCGCTGCCAACGGCAAGGCACACGGTCTCGGTGACCCGACCGGTTTCGTCAAGCTGATCGCCGACAAGAAGTACGGCGAACTGCTCGGCGGGCACCTCATCGGACCGGACGTTTCGGAACTGCTGCCCGAGCTGACCTTGGCCCAGAAGTGGGACCTCACGGTCAACGAGTTGGCACGCAACGTCCACACCCACCCCACACTCAGTGAGGCACTGCAGGAAGCGATCCACGGCCTCGCCGGCCACATGATCAACTTCTGACGGCAGGGCCTTCGGCCCCGTGCGCCTTTTCGGTAGTTCGCACTACCGGAAAGGCACACGGGGTTTTTCGTCTTTTGTGTCGAGTTGTGTTGCGAAACCGCCATCTGAGGCCTTCGAGTCGGGGTGTAGGCGCGCAACGCATTAGCGTCCCGAGTCGACCATCCGGCTTTCGAAGGACCACTCATGAAAACTCGTTCCGTACTGCTCGCGGCTTGCGTCGCGCTGACGCTCTCCGCCTGTGGAACCTCAGGTGACTCCGGATCGGACACCGAAGCTTCGGGTGCCGCCGAGGCGGGGGCGTTCCCCGTGACCGTCGACCACGCCTACGGTTCGACGACGATCGACGCGGAGCCTATGCGCATCGTGACCATCGGATGGAGTGGCCAGGATGCGTGATCGCGCTGAACAAGGTTCCGGTCGCCATGGAGAGCTTCTCCGGCGACGGCATCGAGAACAACATCCTGCCCTGGGACGCTTCGCGTCTGAACGGTGTCAAGCCCGTTCTCATGACGACCAATCCCGATATCCCGTTCGAGCAGATCCTCGGGCTCGATCCCGACGTGATCCTCGCCGTCTACTCCGGCATCGACGAGGGCGAGTACAAGCGTCTCAGTGACATCGCGCCGACCGTCGCGTTCCCCGACCAGCCGTGGGATACGGCGTGGGACAAGCAGATGAGCATGATCGGTGCAGCGCTCGGACAGCCGGAGCAGGCTCAGACGCTGATCGACGAGACCGGGGCGTACTTCGAGAAGCAAGCCGCTGATCACCCACAGTTCCAGGGCAAAACCGCAACGTATGCAATGCGCACCGACGAGGGCCTGATCGTCTTCTGCGGCACCGACCCGCGGATCCGTCTTCTCGGCCAGCTCGGGGTGAAGACCTCGCCCGGTGTCGACGCAGTGTGCACTTCCGGCGACAGTTCGGTGTCCGTGGGCATGGAATCCATCGACACACTCGACGCCGACGTCTTCATTCTCGTCGACGCCGACGGCACCAACCTGGACAAGCTGATGTCCTTCGGTCCGTTCGCGAACATGACCTCGGTGTCGAACGGCCGTCTGGTTCGTCTGGTCGGAATGGACTACGCGATGGCTACGTCCGCTCCGACGGTGCTGAGCGTTCCCTACGCATTCGACGAGTTCATCGCTCAGCTTTCGGACAAGTTGAGCTGATTTCGGGCGTCGTACGACGCTTGTGACGCAACGATTTTCGGAACCTGCGATTCGAGTAGTTCGATCAGGGCCGTGATCTTTGCGGCGACGTCGGCGCCGAGTTCGGTCAGGCTGTATTCCACTTTGGGCGGGATGGTTTCGAGTACCTCACGGTGCACGAGGCCATCCCGCTCGAGTGTTTGCAGGGTCTGCGAGAGCATGCGCTCGCTGACTCCGTCGACGCGTCGGCGCAGGGCACTGAACCGGTACGGACCCTCGTTCAGTGCTGCCAGCGCGAGTGCGCCCCAGCGTCCGGTTGCATTCTGCAATGCCGCCCGAGAGTTGCACCCGCGAGCGAAGACGTCAGCCTCGAGCGTCGGGTCCACGACGTCGGCATTCGGATCAGGAGTCTGGGCAGCACGTGAAGGTGAGTCGGTGCTGGTCATGAACCCAGGCTACTACTGCACGATCCCATAGCGCTAACTCGACGTGTTGCACTTACGAAAAATAAGTGCATGATGGTTGCAGAACGCATTTACGCTTCAACCTGGATCGGGAGTTCGCATGAGCATTGCAGTCACCGGCGCAACCGGAAACCTCGGACAACTGGTAGTCGAGTCGTTGATCGGGCGGGGAACCGCCGCGTCCGACATCGTCGCAGTCGTCCGCAATCCACAGAAGGCGGAAAGCCTCGCCGCCCGCGGAGTAGTTGTACGTCAAGCGGACTATGCGGATGCCTCGGCGTTGGAAACCGCATTGGCGGGCGTCGACAAGCTGGTGCTGATCTCGGGAAGTGAAGTGGGGTCACGGCTCGCGCAACACACCAACATCATCGACGCGGCGAAGGCTGCCGGCGTCGGATTCATCGCCTACACGAGCATCTTGAATGCTCAGGACACGCCGATGAAGCTTGCTGCCGAGCACAAGGCGACCGAGGACGTGCTCACTCGGAGCGGTATTCCGTTCGCGCTGTTGCGCAACGGTTGGTACTGGGAGAACTTCACCAACGACCTGGCCGGTGTGATCGAACGCGGCGCACTGGTCGGTGCGGGAGCGGAAGGCAAGATCGCGGCTGCGGCGCGTGCGGATTACGCCGACGCCGCAGCAGTAGTCGTGACCACCGATGGTCACGAAGGTGCAGTGTACGAGTTGGGCGGTGACGAGAGGCTCACCTACGCCGAATTGGCCGAGAAGATCAGCGAGTTTGCCGGCAAGCCCGTCGCCTACCAGTTTGTGGACGAGCAGGCATACGAAGGCATTCTCGACAGTGTCGGACTGCCTGCGCCGGTTGCGCAGATCCTCGCCGATTCCGATGCTGCAATTGCCAAGGGGGCGTTGGACACCGAGTCTGGTGACCTGCAGAAGTTGATCGGCCGCAGCAGCACTCCGGTGGCTGAGGTGTTGAGGAAGGCCTGACCTGCTGTGCGCCTTTATTAACCGCGGGCGGTTAATAAAGGCACAGGGGGTTATCCCATGTGGACTGCACCCTCGGCGGGCAGATCACCCTTCTTGGCGCGGACCAGAACCAGCACTACCGGTGCGATGATCGCCAACAGGATTGCCGCCCAACCGAATGCGGCCGAGTATCCGGATACCTCGGCGCCGAAGAAGTAGTCCGTCATCGAGGCGACGAAGTCCTGCACCGGCTGGGGGAGTAGCGCCAATTGGTCCCCGGTCGGGATGGTCGCATTCGACATGTCGACAGGAATGCCTTCCGGCGGGATCGGCGCCGCGTTGTCGGCGGTGAAGGCCGACTTGGCCGAAGCGTAGATCGTGGTGAACAGTGCGGTTCCGAGTGCGCCGCCGATCTGCAGGGTGGCGTTGACCAGGGCGCTGGCAGCGCCGGCGTCGTGGTCGGGAACGCCGATCAGTGCGAGGTTCTGCATCGGCACCATCAATAGACCGAGTCCGAAGCCGAAGATCGCGAGGCCGGGGAACACGTGCGTCCAGTAGGAGCTGTGTACCTCGATCTGGGTCAGCATGAGCAGTCCTACTGCTGCCACCAGCGGGCCGGCGACCATGAGCGGCTTGGGGCCGATCTTGGTGGACAACTGCGCTGCGATGGTCGACGCCAAGACGATGAAGAATGCCATCGGCAGCGATCCGACGCCGGCCATGACCGGGCTGAATCCGAGCACGATCTGCAGGTAGAACGTCAGGTACAACGTGCCGCCGAGCAGGGCGGCGCCCACCAGCATGGAGCCGATCAGAGCAGCGCCGCGATCACGATGCCACGGAACGCTCAGCGGTAGAAGCGGATTCTTGCTGCGGCTCTCGACGACCACGAAGATCGCGAGGAAGACCAGACCCAGTGCGATGAACAGCAAAGTGTCCGCCTGACCCCAGCCGTGCTCGGCGCGTGTGAATCCGTAGACCAGTGAGCCGAGCCCCAGGGCGATGAGGACAGCGCCGGGAAGGTCGTAGCTCGTGTCGCCGTGCGCTTTGGTTTCCTTGACGATCGGGACGGCTGCAGCGATGGCGATCAGCGCGATCGGGATGTTGACGAGCAGGCACCAACGCCAGTCGACGTACTGCGTCAGCACTCCACCGAGGAGCAGGCCGATGGCAGCGCCACCGCCGGAGATCGCGCCGTAGACGGCAAAAGCCTTGGCGCGCTCCTTCTCTCCGATGAAGGTGGTGGTGAGCATCGACAGCGCAGCGGGCGCGAGCAATGCTGCGAAGACACCCTGGCCGGCGCGAGCGATGAACAGTTCGATACCGCTCTGCGCGATGCCGCCGATGCCGGAGGCAACCGCGAAGCCCGCCATGCCGACGATGAAGGATCGCTTTCGGCCCCAGTAGTCGGCGATACGTCCGCCGAGGAGCAGCAGCGCACCGAACGCCAAGGCGTACGACGTGACCACCCACGCGCGGTCAAGGTCGCTGATGCCCAGTTCCTCCTGGGCTGCCGGTAGGGCGATGGAGACGATGGTGCCGTCGAGCACCACCATGAGTTGAGCGAACGCGACGATGCAGAGCACCAGCCAGCGACGTTGATGATTCGGATTCTCGGAGACAGCCGGGATCGGTGGCAGAGTGCCGCCGTCGACGTGGGACGTGGTGGTCATTGGAAAAAGGTATTCCAGCCTTCTCAGGTGAGTCAAACGAAATAGTTCGTTCGGTTACCATCATCACTATGGCTCCCACTGACGTGACCGCGACGAAACAGCGAATCCTCGACGCTGCGCAAGAAGAATTCGGCACCTACGGGCTTGCCGGTGCGCGCATCGATCGGATTGCGAAGAACGGAAACGCCAGTAAGGAGCGCCTCTACGCCTATTTCGGTGACAAGGTCGCGTTGTTCCACGCGGTGCTCGACGTCGACTTCGAGCAGGCGATGGAGTCCGTCGAGTTCACCGGTGAAGACATGCCCGCGCATGCCGTCGAACTGTTCGACGCAATGCTCGCCAAACCACAGATTCAACGGATGATGATCTGGGGTCAATTGCAGGGTGAGGCACCACGGATGAAGAAGCTGGCCGAGGAACATTCCAGCTGGGTTCCGCGAATGGCCACGATCCGCAAGGCTCAAGAAGACGGCCTCATCTCGAAGCACTGGGACCCCCAGGACCTGATCACGATGCTGTTCGGCCTCGTGTTCGGTTGGGTAGTGGCCCCCGGTGTGGCCGACAACCAGAACGTCGACGCCGACGAGATCGCGCGCCGCCGTGAAGTGGTGCGCGAGGCCGTCACTCGAATCTGCAAGCCCTGACTGTCAGCGAGAGAGGTACGCGGCCCAACCGCCGTAGCCGGTGATGTCAGCTGCGCCGTTTACGGCGTCATGAGTGCAGCTGAAACCGACTGTCGTTCTGCCGTCCGATAACTCGACGCTGGTGAGCGCCATCGGCGCGGGCAAGGCGGCGAGAAACGTTCCCAGGCCAGCCGGTGAGATCCGGAAGATCTCGCCGACGACCGGTGCGCCGAGTCCAGGGCCACGGCGTACCAGGCCGGGCTTCGGTGGCGTCGTGTCGAGAGCGAAGAGCCGGTAGGCATCCGAGGTCGTGACGGTTTCGACGTACCGCGCGCCGAGGTCGACCAACTGTGTGTTGAGGGGTTGCCCGCGCAGGTGAGCGCCGAATACTGCGAGGTCGATTCCGGTATTGACGAGGGTGGGTGAAGGCACATCACCGAGTCGTGCGGCGAGGTCGATGGCGATCTGGTCGTCGAAAGCGGGTACGACGAACATGACGCCGAACGGGTGATCTTCGGCAGTGCGGTGTCCGGGCGCCGCGACGGCCGCCATGTCGAGCAGGTTGCAGAAGTTGGTGAAAGTTCCCATCCGGCGGTTGATTCCGAATGGATCCTCGGTCACGGCAGCGATGGTCGGATGTTCGGTGGTGGTGGGAAGCAGTAGGGCGTCGAACCCTGCGAGGAGTTCCCGGGCGGCAGCCTTGGCGCGGGTGAGAGCGTCGAGATCGTCGACTAGCTGGTATCCGGTGGGGTGCTTCGCGCCGAGCACGATGTCGGACACCGCGGGATCTGCTCCGGCAGGACGAGTTTCGAGGAACTCGCCGGCAGCGGCGTACCGCTGCGCCACCACGGCGCCGTCGTAGAGCAATCGGGCCGCGTCGAGCAGCCCGGAGATGTCGACGGTCTCGGTCTCGGCGCCGCCTGCCACCAGAGCTGTCACAGTGTCCTGAAATGCTGCCAGATACGACGGGCTCAGTTGAGCGAGATCCTCGATTCGGGGGACCGCGACGCGGGGATTCGGCGCCGCCGCGAGACGAACGTCGGAAGGCCAGACGCGGCTGCGGGGATCTCGAGGTTCGTGGCCGACCATGATTGCCGCTGCCGCGGTTGCCGATTCGAGGTCGCCGGCAAATACCGTCAAAGCGTCGTAGTCGATGCAGGCGGGCACTACTCCGTGGACGGGAATGACGCCGAGCGAGAGCTTGAGTCCGTAGATCCCGTGGAACGCTGCCGGCACCCGGCCCGAACCGGCAGTGTCGGTGCCGATTCCGATATCCGCAATCCCCAGTGCCACGGCGACGACGGATCCGGAGCTACTACCGCCCGAGATCAACTTCTCGTCCCAGGCGCAGCGAACGGCTCCGTACGGACTACGCGTTCCGACCAGCCCGGTGGCAAACTGGTCCAGATTGGTCTTCCCCAGAACAACAGCGCCGTGCTCGATCAACCGTGCAACGGCACTGGCAGTTTCATCCGGCGCATACGCGAATTCGGGGCACGCCGCTGTGGTCGGCAGACCGGCGACGTCGACGTTGTCCTTGACGGCGACCAGGCGCCCAGCCAGGGAAAGATGCTCGCCCGCGGCGATTCTGGCTTCGGCCGAGGCGGCATCGGCAAGCACATCTTCCTTGCGGCGCAACGTGATCCAGACTTCGGGGCGATCTACTTCCTCGATCCGCTGGAAGGCCTGCTCGACCCGGGCTGTCGGGGTGAAAACTTCTGCTGCGATGGTCATGCTGTGTACTGCTCCGATCAGTCCGTGATGGTGGCGAGTGAGAGCGCGGTGATCGCGCGGGTCACCCGGTCGAGGACGACGTCGAGAGACTCGCCGATGTGCTGGTGCAAAAGCGTGCGGGCCTGGGGCAGATTGCCGGCACGTAGTTCTTCGAGGATTCGAATGTGCTCCGCGATCGAGGTGTCGATGCGGCCGTTGACCATGAAGTCGTACATCCGAACGTGCCGGATACGGGAATTCACCGACAGCAGCGACGCGACCAGTTCATTGTTTCCCGACGCCCTCAGTACGGCGACGTGGAATTCCTCGTCCAGTTCGACGAACCCCGGTTCCTGAGCCGGCGGATCGAGAGCCAGGGCACGCCACCGCACCAACTCGTCGTCGAGGATTGTTCGGTCGTGCCGGATCGTAGGATCTGCGATCGCCCGGGTAATTCCTTGTAGTTCCAGAGTGATTCGGAGTTCGTACAGATCTCGGATCCGCGGGATGCTCGGGCGCACGGCGGAGAACCCGTACTCTTCCCGGCGCAGGAGTCCATCGGCGCTCAGCATCGTCAACGCTTCCCGTACTGGTGTGCGAGAAATGCCGAAACGCGTGGAGAGCTTCGGTTCCGTCAGGCGCTGATCGAACCCGATAGTCCCGTTGACCAGTTCGGTGCGTAGTTCCCGGTAGACCACCTCACGCAGTGGCTCCGGCGCCGTATTCATCCCTGTCGACATACCTGTATACGCTATTGATCAGGTGTTTCGTCCAGATGTCTTCGGGTAAGAGCTGAGTTACGGCCGCCGCGGAACTTCAGGAGAAGTCGCGCTGAACCCGCAAGGTTCCGATCGTGGTGGCCAGGCCGTCGTACTGAGTGACCAGCAAGGTGAATTCGATCAACCGACGATCGTCGAGATGCTGCGAGAGCGTTCCCCACGTGTTGTCGGTGATGTCCTTGGTGGTGACCAACTCGTCGACCGCAGTCAAGATCGCACGGTGACGCGGACTCAACTCGGAAGCGCCAGGGCCCTCGATGATTCGGGCCAGTTCTTCTGCGTCGATTCCGGCTTTGCGGCCGAGCCTGATGTGGTGATCCATCTCGTAACCGCAGTCCCGCAGGTGCGCGACCCGCAGGATGATCAGTTCGGTGTCGTGGCGAGAGATCTTGCCGCCGGGCATGAGTGAGCCGGAGTAGTGCAGCCAACCGCGGAAGAGTCCACCCGTGCGCCCCAAGGTGCTGAACAGATGCGCGTCGGGTGCTCCGGCAGCCTTCGACAGGACACGCCAGATTCCCCAGTTGATCGGACCGAGGTCCTTGAATCGGCCGGGCGGGATGCGGGGGTTCATGCGACTCCACGGATGTGAGAGGGACGGAGGTCGATAGCTCGTTGCGCGATGTGGCGAACCGCAGCGCTGCGGCGGGGCGCGTGTACGCGTGACTTCCGGCCGACGATACCGCGCTCGAACGCGTCGACGGCGTCAGCGACGGTCGTGGTGCCGGCGCTGGCGAGGGTTCCGCGAGCGCCGTCGAAAGAGAGTGCGGTGGTATCGGTGTCGATGTCTCCGATATACGCGACGCCCACCTTGGTACCAAGGTGTTTCATTTCCAGGCGCAACGCGTCGCCCAACGCTTCGACACCGGCGCGCGAAGCACCGAACGGTCCGCGGAACGGGTGCTTCGCCGCGCCGTGGGCCGAGGCGACCACCAGGGCGTAACCATCTTCGTGACTGATGTGGGGACCGGCTGCGCGCAGGGTGTAGTACGTGCCCATGAGGTTGACTTCGACTGCGCGACGCATGTCTTCGACGTCTCCGCCGAGGATCGACGAATTCGCCTCGACGCCGGCATTGGCCACGACTACGTCGATGCCTCCCAGCTGCTCAGCGATGTAGCTGACGCCGCGAGATACCTGCTCGAGATCGGCGACATCGCACAACTGCCACGGCGCGCGGCCGCAGGAAGTGGCGACTTGCTCGAGAAGTTCCGGCTCGAGGCCGAGCAGTCCCACGGACGCGCCACGGTCGTACAGGCGTCTGGCCAGCGAAGAACCGATATTGCGGGCAGCGCCGGTGATCAGGATGCGCCGACCCGTCAGATCGTCGCCACTGCTCTTGGCCGATTCGGCCTTGCCCGCCTCGCTCTTGCCCATGTGCTGTGTCCCTACGCAGTTACCTTCTGGTCCTCCGACGCTAACACCGCCGGGTAGCTGCGACTGCAAGTACCGCCAACTCCGTCCGAACGGGTGTTCAGACCGATGCGGCTTCGAGACGCGGATGTGACGTGGAAGCCTGGGTCGACCGCAATCGACGGAATCGGACCACGGCAACGACGGCGGCAACAGCGGCGAGGATCACCAACGGCAGTGACGGGCCCATCGTGGGTTCGATGACAACCAGTAGCACCGGCAGTCCGAATCCGAGATAGGTGCCGACGTAGAAGATCCCGGTCAAAGCGCCCCGCGAGGCCGGGGGAGCCAGCGACTCGAGGTCGAGCAGTCCCTCACGCAGACACAGTCCGTAGGCCGTACCGAGGACGAGCGCGCAGACGATGAACAACCCGAGCGCGGGGTGCGCGCCGCCGACTGCGACCAGGCAGTATCCGAGTGCCGCCAGTGCGGCACCTGTCGTGCCGGCCTGAGGACCCCAATTGCGATGGC
This sequence comes from Rhodococcus sp. UFZ-B548, assembly GCF_903819475.1. Classification (NCBI taxonomy): domain Bacteria; kingdom Bacillati; phylum Actinomycetota; class Actinomycetes; order Mycobacteriales; family Nocardiaceae; genus Rhodococcus; species Rhodococcus sp. UFZ-B548. The sequence goes on along the minus strand of NZ_CAIJDS010000015.1, from coordinate 103,023 downwards.
GCGCAGCGGTTTGAACCAGGATTCCAGCACCCAGAGTCAGCGCCGCCGCGAAACCCGGAAGGAGAGGACCTGAGTAGCGGTCCCCGAGCCTGGCCGTCATGGTCACGAAAGACACTGTTGCGCTGGCGAGCACCCATGGCGCCAACGGAAGTGCCCAGAGCAGTGCGGCCTTCACACCGGTTTCCGACCGCTCTGCGCGGTCGGGAATCTGTGTGAACATCGCAGCTTTGGTGGGAGCAGGAGTACGACTCCACACAGCTGCCGCGGCAACCGAACCCATCGACAAGACGGTCGAGACGACAAAGGGCGTAGCGAGTGGGAAGGCGGCAAATTGTGCCAACAGACCCGAAAACAGTGGTCCCAGTGCAAAACCCGAGGTGAGTACGACGCCCGCCATCACGGTTCCGGACTTACCGCGAAGGTCAGCTGCCCACGCGGTACCGGCGCCGATTGCCAGACCGGCACCGATACCGACTACGAGGCGCCCGACCATGAGCCCGGGCGCGTCGTGCCAGAGAAGAAGAATCAAGGTTCCGAGCGAGGCTATGAGTGCTCCGGGAAGGACGACTACAGCTCGGCCGACGCGGTCCGACACTGCTCCACCGGTCAACAGGCCGGGTAGGAGTCCGAGCGCATAGATACCGAAAACACCGTCGAGCACGGTATGCGAAAGGCCCTCGTCCACCCGGAGAACCGGGATGAGCGAAGCAAAGTGGTTGGCGGCCCAACCCGTCGAAAGTAGTACGGCCAGTACCGAGATGAACCCGCGACGGGATGGATCGCCCATACCGGCAGCTTAGGCGGGCACCAGATCGCTCACGTCGGCGAGGAGTTCAAACGTGCGCAACCATGCCTCGCGGTTGGTGCCGGTCGACACCGTGATCAGCTCGTCGGCCTGCGCATGCTCGGTGAATTCGTCGAGGTACGCACGCACCTCGGCGGGCGTGCCGATGGCGCTGTACTTGGTCATTTGCAGAACCTGCTGACCGGCGGGGGAGTCGAGCAGCATGTCCGCTTCGTCGTCCGTGAATTTGCGTCCACGCCCGAGAAGAAGACTGACGCGCGAACGCTTGGCCGCGAGGAAGTCCTGCTGAGCCTGCTCATGGGTGTCGGCGGCGATGACGTTGACGCCGGCGATGACGTACGGCTCCGCCAACTGCTCCGACGGCTTGAACTCGCGTCGGTAGATTGCGACGGCGTCGCGCAGGGCGTTGGGGGCGAAGTGCGAGGCAAATGCATACGGCAGGCCGAGCATCGCGGCGAGCTTGGCGCCGAACAGTGACGATCCGAGAATGTAGAGCGGAACGTGAGTGCCCTTACCGGGAACGGCATTGATTCCGGGGACGCGCGAGGTGTCGCCGAGGTAGCCCTGAAGCTCGAGTACGTCCTGCGGGAAGCTGTCCGAAGAACTCGGGTCGCGTCGCAAAGCCTGCATCGTCTTCTGATCACTACCGGGCGCGCGGCCGAGACCGAGATCGATTCGACCGGGGTGCAAAGTCTCGAGGGTGCCGAACTGCTCGGCGATCGTCAGCGGTGCGTGGTTGGGCAGCATGATTCCACCGGCGCCGAGGCGGATTTTGCTGGTGTTCGCGGCGACGTGGCTGATCAGAACGCTGGTTGCCGAAGACGCGATGGAACCCATGTTGTGGTGCTCGGCGTACCAGATTCGCTTGTAGCCCCACTCCTCGGCACGCTGCGCCAAGGTCACGCTGGCGTCGAAGCTGTCTTTGGCGGTTTCGTCGTCCCCGATGTGGGCGAGGTCGAGGATGGAAAGTGGTACGGCCATGGAGGTGGAGCCTTTCTCAGCGAATAGAACGCAAGCGTCGTTGTGAGGTGCAACCGCTGTGAGTCCATTCCTATTTCCGAGAGCCTTCCCACGCTGAGCAAGTGCGATTTTCGGAGGGCAGTGACTCCCGCTCGATCAGTTCCGCACAGCGTTGGCCATGGCGGCCAACGAGAGGGCCTGACGAGCACGGTCGAGGACAACCGCACGAGAGATGTCGATGTGCGATACCAGTGCCTCGTGTGCTTGCGGAATCTTGCCGTCCAGAACCAGTTCGACGACGGAGATATGTTCCTCCACGGTGGCCTTCATACGGTCGGGAGTCAGGTAGTCGAACATCCTCACGGGGCGCAGCTTCGAGTTGACGGCCTGCAAGGCGTCGACCAACGCGTGGTTTCCGGACGAGGCGAGGAGCGCGATGTGGAACTCCTCGTCGAGCGTCACGAAACCGGCGTCCGGTACCGGCATCTGTTTGAGAAATGCGTACCACTTGTCGAGTTCGGAACCGAGCGCGTCTCGGTCATGAGCGGGGGCCTCACCGTCGAGTACCCGACGAAGCCCGTGCACCTCGAGGAGTATGCGCAGCTCGTAGAGGCCACCCAACTCGTCGAGGTGCGGTCGGTACGGAAAGAGTCCATGTTCGTCGCGCTCGACCAGCCCGTCGGATTCCAACTTTGCGAGCGCTTCGCGCACCGGTGTTCGCGAGACACCGTAGAGATGGGCCAGGCGTTCCTCGCCCAGTCGTTCCGAGGGCGCGATCTGACCGGACATCAGATCGTTTCGGATCGACCGGTAAACCTGTTCGCGCAGCGGCGGCCGCACACTCATGTCAGATTGCCATCGCTCGACGAACCGCCTCGGTGGACGTGGTGCCGCCCTCACCGGTCGAGGTCACGTGTCCGGCCGCGAGAATGCTGTAATGCTGAGCAGATTGGAGCGCGAAACCGATGTGCTGCTCGACAAGGAGGACACCGAGATCGCCGCGCTCGGTGAGTTCCATGACGGTTCTTTCGATTTCGGCGACCACGTTGGGCTGAATGCCCTCGGTTGGTTCGTCGAGGATGAGGATCTTGGGCTCGGTGATCAAGGCGCGGGCGATGGCAAGTTGTTGTCGCTGCCCACCGGAGAGAAGTCCTGCGCGACGGTCGAGGAGTGTGGTGAGGGCGGGAAACAGATCCAATGCCTCTGCGATGAGTGCCTTTCCGCGTTTGCGCCCGTCGGCGACCACCCGAAGATTCTCGGCAGTTGTCAGTTGTCCGAACGACTGCTGACCCTGCGGTACGTAGGCAAGTCCGCGAGCGACGCGGGCGCTCGGTCGTAGTCCGGTGATGTCCTCTCCGTTCAGAAGTACCTTTCCGCGTGTGGGTTTGATCAGACCGACGGCGGCGCGCAGCAAGGTGGTCTTGCCTGCTCCGTTGTGACCCATGACTGCCGCAACCCCGTCGCTGGGAACCAGCAGGGAAACGCCGTGGATCACTTCGGTGCGTCCGTAGCCGGCGCGGATGTCGACGAGCTCGAGCATGATTCAGTCCTCCGGGGTCGGTTCGGTGTCGGCGCCGAGATCGGTTCCGGCAGCGGCTGTGCCGAGATAGACTTCTTGCACCTTGGGGTCGGCTTGAACCTCCGCCACAGTTCCTTCGGCGAGTACTTTCCCAGCGGCGAGCACTGTGACGGACGTGGCGAACGATCGCATGAAGTCCATGTCGTGCTCGACCACGACGACGGTTCGTGCACCGCCGATGCGCCGTAGAAGGTTTCCGGTCTCCTCGCGCTCCTCCAGGCTCATCCCAGCGACGGGCTCGTCGAGTAGTAGCACGGAACAGTTCTGCACCAACAACATTCCGATTTCGAGCCACTGTTTCTGCCCGTGCGCCAGAATGCCCGCGGGAGTGTCTCTGAGGTGCTCCAAGCCGGTTGTCTCCAGAGCCTCCTCGATCTCGGGGAGCACACCTTTGCGCCTTCGGAGCAGGTTCCACGCCGATCGACCGGCTCCCGCCGCGATGTCGAGATTCTGCAGCACCGAGAGTTCTTCGAAGACGCTTGCCGTCTGGAAGGTTCGCCCGACGCCGAGGCGGGCGATCTTGTGAACCTTCTTGCCGAGCAGTTGCTCGCCGGACTTCGTGATCGAACCCGTCGCGGGAACGAGTCCGGTGATGGCGTCGACCAGCGTTGTCTTTCCAGCCCCGTTCGGGCCGATGAGAAACCTGAGGTCGCCCTGCATGAGGGTCAAGTCGACGCCGTCGACGGCCTTGAAACCGTCGAAGCTGACCGCAAGGTTCCGTACTTCGAGGTACTCGGACGACATTCCGGCGTTGCCGCCCAGTGCCGGTGTGGGTTCGCTGGTGGCGGTTGTGTTGGTCATGACGACACCTCCACTGGTTCGGGTTGGGAGACCTTGACCGGCGGGTCGGCCGGGGTCTCACGCTTCTTGCGGTGGCGCATCAGGGCGAACAATCCGGCCACACCTGCCGGGAAGAACCCGACCACGACGATGAACATCAACCCTTGTGCGTAGATCCATCCCGAAGGGAGTTTCTCCGAGAATGTCGACTGCGCCCAAGCGACGCCGATCGCACCGAGTACCGGACCCAGAAGCGTTGCGCGGCCACCGATCGCGACCCCGATGAGGAAGGCGATTGACGGAACGATCCCGACGTCGGCGGGGGAGATGATGCCCACGATCGGAACGAACAGCGCACCGGCGATACCGGCGAGGAACGCCGCGGTCACGTAGGCGACCAGTTTGATGTTCGCCGGATCGTATCCGAGGAAACGTACGCGCTCCTCTTGATCGCGGACGGCGACGAGGAGTTCGCCGTATCGGGAGTTCATCAGCTGGCGAATCAGAGCGACCGATGCGAGAAGAACTCCGGCGGCGATGAAGAACAACATCTGCTTGTTCGCCGGATCGTTGAGGTTGAAACCGAAGAACGTGCGAAAGCGGTTGAGGCCGTTGCTGCCACCGATCGACTGCTGGCCGATCAAGAGGATCGCGAAAGCCGCGGCGAGTGCTTGCGAGAGGATCGCGAAGTACGCGCCCTTGACTCTCCGCTTGAACACACCGAGTCCGAGGAGAAAGGCAACAGCGCCAGGCAGGAAAAGGATGGCGAAGATCGCCACGAATGGCGAGGCGAACGGTTGCCAGTATCCCGGAAGTTCTGTTTTGCCGGCGATGGACATGAAGTCCGGGACCGCGTCGCCCTTGAGTTCGGCATCGGCGATCTTGAGGTGCATCGCCATCACATATGCGCCGATTCCGAAGAAGACGCCCTGGCCGAGCGTGAGCATTCCGCCTCTGCCCCAGGCCAAGCCGATGCCGACAGCGACTATGGCGAAGCACAGGAATTTGGCCAACAGTGACAGCCTGAAGTCCGAGAGCACAGCCGGAGCGATGGCGAACAGCACGATCGCGGCAAGTGCAAATCCGCCCCACACCCGAATTCGGGAATTGTTCAGGATGCTCATACGAGGCTCCTCGTCTTGACTGCGAACAGGCCCTGCGGCCGAACTTGAAGGAAGACGACGATGATGACGAACACGATCACCTTCGCGATCGACGCCGTCGTCGAGTACTCGATGAACGAGTTCAAGATGCCGAGGGCGAAGGCTGCGATCACGGCTCCCTTCATCTGACCGAGACCGCCGACGACGACAACAAGGAAGGCGTCGATCAGATACGACTGGCCGATGGTCGGGCTGGTGGAACCGATGAGTGTCAACGCGACACCCGCGACGCCGGCGAGTCCGGAACCGAGGAAGAAGGTCGTGATGTCCGTACGACGAGAAGAGATTCCGCTCGTCTCGGCCAGATCGCGATTTTGGACGACGGCCCGGATGCGTCGACCCATCGACGACTGCTTCAGTGCGACCGAAAGCGCGATCACCGCTGCGATCGCCAACACCAGAATGAAGATGCGGGTTTTCGGTACCACGGCGCCGAAAATATCGACCCCACCCGAAAGCCAGCTCGGCGCCGAAACATTGACTGCCGGCGCGCCGAAGATGTCGCGCGCCAACTGCTGAAGGATCAATCCGACGCCGAATGTCACCAACAGGGTGTCGAGGGGTCGGTGGTACATCCGCGATACCAGGACCACTTCGAGCACGACACCCATCAGTCCGCCGACGACAAAACCGACGAGCAGAGAAATGATCAACGATCCCGTTGCATTCGAGATCACCTGCTGCACTACGTATGCGGTGTACGAGCCGGCCATGATGAACTCGCCGTGTGCCATGTTGATGACACCCATCTGCCCGAACGTGAGAGACAATCCCAACGCTGCCAACAGGAGAATCGATCCGATACTCAAACCCGTGAACAACTGTCCGATCACAACATCCATGACAGACGCTCCACCTCTCTACTCGTCGATTCCGTCAATTCCGCCTTTCGTCGATCAGCTGCCGAGTCCCTCGGCCCAGGGGTAGTTCTTCAGGTACGGATCCGGCTCGATCGGCTGTCCCGAATCCCAGACCGTGTAGATCAGTCCGTCGGAACGGATTTCGCCGATTCGGGCAGTCTTGGTGATGTGGTGGTTGTCGCCGTCGATGGTGACGAGTCCTTCGGGTGCCTGGAAGGTCACACCGTCGGCGTTGTCCTGAATATCCTTGACCGCAAACGAGTTGGCCTTCTCGACGGTGTTCTTCCAGAGGTAGACGGAGGTGTATGCCGCTTCCATCGGATCGGACGTGGGCTTGTCCTGGCCGAACTTCGCCTTGTACGCCTCGACGAACTTCTTGTTCTCGGGGGAGTCGATGGTCTGGTAGTAGTTCCACGCCGTCAGCTGGCCTTCGACGTTCTGGACTCCGATACCGCCGACCTCTTCCTCCGCAATGGAGACGGAGACGACGGGCATGTCGGCGGGCTTCAGGCCGACATTCGAGTATTCACGGAAGAACGCGACGTTGGAATCACCGTTGAGTGTGTTGAACACGGCATCGGCGTCGGCTGTGCGGACCTTGTTCACGATGGTGGAGAAGTCGGTCGAGCCCAATGGCGTGTAATCCTCGCCCTTGATCTCGATGCCGTTCGCTGCCGCGTACGCCTTGATGATGCGGTTGGCGGTCTGCGGGAACACGTAGTCGCTGCCGACCAGATACAGCGACTTGACGCCCTTCTCCTTCAGGTAATCCAGAGCGGGGATGATCTGCTGGTTGGTCGTTGCACCCGTGTAGAAGATGTTCTTCGAATCTTCCAGCCCCTCGTACTGGACCGGGTAGTAGAGCAAGGAATTGTTGTCCTCGAACACCGGCAGCATGGCCTTGCGGCTCGAGGAAGTCCAGCCACCGAAAACTGCTGCGACGCAATCGCTGCTGATCAGTTTCTCGGCCTTCTCGGCGAACACTGTCGGCTCCGACGCGCCGTCCTCTGCCACGATCTGGATCTTCTTGCCCAGCACACCGCCGGAATCGTTGATCTCCTGCACCGCCAACGAAATGGAGTCGCGGACCGTCACTTCACTGATGGCCATGGTGCCCGAGAGTGAATTCAGAGAACCGACCTTGATCGTGTCCCCCGAGGTGTCGACGCACGACGTAGCCGTCGAATCTCCCGATGCGGTGTCTGTCGCCTTGCTTCCGCAGCCGGTGAGAACCAAGCCCAGCGCGGCGAGAGCGGCCGGCGCGGCAAGGGTGCGCTTCGAGAAGGTTCGCATGTACGGGCCTTTCGTGTCGATGGCTCTGGCAGACAATGGCTCTGACAGATCTGTATCCGGAGTGCGTATACAACGCTGTATTCGTCGAGTGCACAGAGTAGGTGGAAGTTGTTGCGGTGGAATGACTGTCGGTGACAAGTGTGTGTCCGGTGTTTCGATTGGATGTCCAGGACCTCACACCGCAGGTCAGCGAGGGTGCGGTGTTAGCATCGACGAGAAATTGATCAAGCACTCGCTTGACGATCGGAACGTCGGAAGGATCTTCTCGTGCGCTCGACCCGACGGGACGAAATACTCGCTCATGCGGCCAAGCTGTTCAGTGAGCGGGGAATCGCCGCGACGACGGTACGCGACATCGCCGACGAAGTCGGGATTCTCTCCGGCAGCCTCTACCACTACTTCGACTCCAAGGATGCGATAGCCAACGAGATCGTCGTCCGGTTTCTCGAAGACCTCAACGTCAGGTACGAAGACTCGATCGAGCCGGGAGGTTCGGCCCGAGATCGCCTGGCAACGATGGTCTCGGTGTCTTTTGCCTCGGCGGTGGATCACCCGTATGCGACGGAGGTCTATCAGGGAGAAGCCATACTTTCGTCGCAACCGGCGGACGCGCCCATCACCATCCTGGTTCAGAAGGCACACAGCTACTGGCGATCGGCTATCGCTCGCGGAATTGCCGACGCGGAGTTTCGGGAAGACATCGATCCCGAACAGTTTCACCGTCTCCTGCGTGAATCCGTCTGGTCCACCGTCGCGCAGTATCGCCCGCAGCTTTCCGAGTTGGCGGATGATCTGCAGCGCAATCTGATTTCGGTATTCCTGGACGGCTTCGCCGCACGTTCCGTCGACGGCGAGCCGGTGGCACGCATTGCGCAGCGCACGACGAAGAAGGAAGCGCAGACCGTATCTCCTGCCTCCGAATTTGCCGAACTCCGCTCTGATGTCGACGAATTGAAGTCCGTCATTCGCGAACTCAGCTCCTCGATCCGGCAGCTGCAGAAGCCGTAACACCGCAGTTCCTGCGCGTGTAGTTCGAATTTTGACTATCGGTGTGACCCAGTGCATACTTCTGTCCACACTCATAAATCAAGCGCTTGTTTGATTTACCAAGCAGAGTTTGGACGGGAGATTGATGTGAGACTCGGAAAGGCGATTGCCGTCTGCGCGGCAGTGGTCCTCGGGGCGAGCGCGTGCGCATCTGCCGGTGTCATTCCCGAAGACACCATCGTCATCGGTTTGGACGAGGACTCCACCGGGCCCGGTGCGTCGTACAGCACGATCGCCGGCAAGACCGTGCGTATGACTGTCGACCTGATCAACCAGGCCGGCGGAATCAACGGCAAGCAGGTCGAATTGGTTGTCGAGAATGACGAGAGCAGTCCCACCAAGACCCCGTCGATCATTCGGAAGTTGGTCGATCACGGATCAAGTGCGGTCATCCTCGCCACCGGCAGCGGGTCGGTGCTGCAGGCCAAGTCGATTCTCCAGCAGTCGAAGATTCCCGCGATAGCTCCGGTCGTTCTCAGCGACGGCTTTGCCTCGGCGCCCGACAACGACTACTCGTTCATGATTCCGAACTCGTTGAAGCAGTACGCCCAGGTGTACTGCGGGGCTTTCGAGAAGATGGGGTACAAGTCCCTGGGAATTCTCGGTGACGCGAGTGCGTCCATCGACGGAATCATCAAGACCCTGCGGCCGGCGCTCGAGAAGTGCGCGAGAGTGACGGGCGTTGAAAAGGCGCCGGTCGATGCCGCGGACATCACCGCACAGGTCTCACGTCTCGCGGAAACCGAACCGGACGCGATTCTGGTCGCCAGTATCGGCGGGCACTTCGAAATCCTCGCGCACAACACCCTGTCGAAGATCACCCCACAGACGCAACGCTTCTCACTCGCTTCCATCGGGAACCAGCCCGCATCTTGGGCTTTGGCGGACCCGAAGGCGTTGAGCGGCATGGTGTACATGGGCTCGCTCAGTGAGAACAACCCGAGAACCGCCGAACTGCGTCGCAAGGTGCAGGCGGTGAAGGGGCCTGATTATCAACTGACTGCCTACGACGCACAGGCGTACGACGCCGTCATGATGTTGGCCGAGGCAATCGAAATTGCCGGCGACCACCGAGATCGGACGGCCGTTCGTGATGCTCTTCAACAGGTTTCGGCACTTCCCGCCAGCTTCGGCCAGGACGGATTGACACTGTCGTTCTCCTCGCAGGATCACCTGGCTCCGGACAGCCTCTGCGGACTGGTGCTCGTCGAATTCGGTGAGGACAACAAGCCGGCCCATCCGTGGGATTCCTACCAACCCCCGTGTGGATAACCGAGGAGCCTTGACATGACAGACGCACAACTGTGGCTCGCTGCCATCGAGATCGGTGCATTCTTTTCACTTATAGCCCTCGGAATGTATCTCGTGGTGGTCGGCGCCGATTTCTTCAATTTTGCGATGGGTCCGTATGCGATGGCTGCGGCCATGGCGTCGAGTTGGGTCGCGATCAATTACGGGCTCGCTCTCTGGATTGCCATGCCGCTAGGGATCGCGGTAGCGGTGGCGCTGTCGATCCTGACGGAAAAGCTTGTGGTCAAACAGGTTCAGAAGCGATCGGGTCGTGGGGAACTACCGGCGTTGGTGGCTGTGACCGCAGTACTGTTCGGGATCCAGCAGCTCGCCGGCACTGTCTTCGGCCGCACACCACTTCCCGGGCAGAAGATCTTCGACTTCGATCCGATATCGGTGCTCGGTGCCACCGTCGACAGTTCGACCTTTGTACTCGTCGTCGGAACTGCCGGGATCTTCGTCGGTATCGGACTGTGGCTGAACCGGTCCACCTCGGGCCGTCTGCTTCGCGCCGTCGGCGACAGTCCGGATGCCGCCCGCGTCCTGGGCTTGCCGGTGGATCGGGTACGCCTCATCGCGTTCACCCTCGCGGGTGTGATTGCCGCCGTCGCCGGACTTCTGTTCGCTCCCAAGGCCGGTGTTCAGTTCACGAGCGGTCTGTCATGGACGCTGACGGCATTCATCGCACTCGTCATCGGTGGTACCGGCCGGAGTTGGGCTCCGCTGATCGGCGGAATGGTGTTGGGCGTCGTCCAGGTATTCGCCCCGTACTACTTCGGTGCGAGTGCTGCTCAAACCGCGATTCTGTTGATTGCCCTGGTGTTCTTCGCTTTCCGTCCGGAAGGCTTGCTCTCGAGGAAGGTTCGCGTCTGATGGCCTCGCTTTCTACCAGTCCGCTGACGTCAAATCCGCCCGCTACATCCGGCGGTCCCCGGACGAGGATGCTCGCCGTGTCGCGAGAAGCACTGATCACCGTGGTCGTGGTTGCTGCCGTGCTGCTGTGGATGGGGCCGAGTCTGTACCGGCAGGATCTGGTGTTCCTCGCTGCGACGTATTCGCTGATCGCACTCGGTATGTACGTGCCATTCGTGCTCGCGGGATCACTGTCGATGGCGTACAGCGCGTATGCGGCGATCGGCGCGTATGCCGTTGCGCTGATCTCGGTTCGGACCGGGTTGTCGATGTGGTGGGGATGGATTCTCGGCGCCCTCGCCGCTGCAGCGGTTGCAGTACTTCTCAGCTTGGCAACGCAGAAACTCTCCGGCTTCTACCTTGCCGCGGTGACCTTGTTGTTCGGTATCGCTTTCGAGCACTGGTTGATCGACGGACCGAGTTTCACCGGCGGATCGGCCGGGATCTCGGGTGTCGAGACTGTGACGATGTTCGGCTGGGAGCCACCGCGCTACGCATTGGTCGTGTTCGCGATCTTGTTCGTGTGTCTGATCGCGGTCGCTGTCGATCGACTCCGGAAATCGGTGTGGGGGCTGATGTTGCAAGCTGCCCGCGACAATCGTAATGTCGCACGGTCTTCCGGCGTCAATCCTGCGCACCTGACCGTCGTGGCGCTGGCGATCGGTGCCGCGATCGCGTCGACCGGCGGATCGCTTTTCACCGTGTCGGTGCAAGCTGTCACTCCTGAAACCTTCACTCTCAGTATTGTTTTCCTTGCAATCTTCATGCCGATCATCGGCGGTCGCGGTTCGGCGTGGGGTGCTCCGCTCGGTGCATTGATCGTGGTGATCGTGACGCTGAACATGCCCGGCTACCAGGGAAGCGGCGAACTCCTGCTTGCCGGAGCCGTCCTGGTGATCCTCATCGTCGCGCCTGGTGGGGTGATCGGTTGGAGTCAGAACGTTCTGGGTCGAATGAACCGTCTGTACAAGGAGCGTGGCAATCGATGACTCGGCTACTCGAAGTGAGCGGGCTCCACAAGTCCTACGGCGGCGTCCGCGCTGTCGACGATGTCTCGTTCAGCGTCGGACCGGGAGAGGTGATCGGCCTGGTCGGCCCGAACGGGGCAGGCAAGACCACACTGGTGGACTGCATCTTCGGCACACAGCAAGCAGATTCCGGAACCGTCGCGCTCGCGGGTGCTGCCTTGACCGGGCCGTCGGAGCGCCGTGCACGGCAAGGGCTCTCGCGCACGTTTCAACATCCGCAGCTCGCGGCGGAACTCGACGCCGTCGACAACATCATCCCGGGACTGTACGGGCACAAGATCACCTCACCTCTGCACTCGCTGTGGTGGGCGATCAAAGGACCTTTCGAGAACTGGGACCGGACAGCACAGCGGGCCCGGGAGATTGCTGCGGCATACTCGGTCACCGACGTCGAGAGTGCTTGCGGGGATCTCAGTTTGGGGGCGCAGCGTCTGGTCGAGGTGGCGCGGGCGATGGCGACCGAACCCGATGTTCTCCTGTTGGACGAACCGTTTGCCGGCGCGGATCACGACGGCATCGCTGCCATCTCCGGTGCCGTGCGATCGATTGCCGCGCAGGGCAAAGGAGTAGTCCTGGTCGATCACAACGTCGATCTCATCGCGGCGCTCGCCACCAAGATCGTGCTGCTCAATTTCGGATCAGTGGCGAACTACGGACCACCGCAGGAGTGCTTGGCCAGCGACGCGATGCGAGAAGTCTATTTCGGTTCCGAATACGAGGAAGGCGCCTGACATGCTCGAACTCGACAGAGTCACAGTTCGATACGGATCCGCTGTCGCCGTCCGGGAAGTCTCCCTTGTCGCCCCCGCCGGTGAAGTGACAGCGATCGTCGGGCCGAACGGTGCAGGCAAGACCAGCTTGGCGGGATCCATCTACGGCTCGGTTCCCGCCACCGGGACAATCAAATTCGATGGTCGAGAGATCCAGAAATTATCGGCACTGGATCGTGTCCGCAGCGGATTTGCCTACGTACCCCAAGGCAGGCAACTGTTCATGCGAATGTCCGTTCGCGAGAACCTACGCGTCGGCGCAGACCTGCTGGGATTGAAAGCCGAAGCCGTGGAAACAGCTTTCGAGAGGTTCCCGATCCTGCATGAACGCTCCGAGAGTTATGCCGGGGTCCTCAGTGGTGGTGAGCAGCAGATGTTGGTTCTGGGGCGGGCCCTTCTGGAAACCCCGAAGGTGTTGCTCCTCGACGAGATGATGACAGGACTGGCACCGAAAATCGTCGCGGAGCTGCGAGCGCTGGTCGGGGGTCTGGCCGCCGAGGGTGTGACCGTCATCGTGACGGAACCGGCACTTACTGCACTGAAATCGGTTGTCGACCGCGGATATGTCATGCAGCGCGGCGAACTCGTCCGCGAATGCGATTCCGCAGCGACACTGGACAACGCGTACAAACAATCGATGGGCGTACTCAGCGCCGACGGGAGATGATCGACGATCATGCTTGAAACGAAGACACTCGACTTCACCGTCGGTGAATTCGCCACGAATCCGGACCGGTTCGCCGGCGTCAGCATCAGCGAAATGGTCAGGCATTGGTCTGAGACCATCCCGGACGAAACCGCCTTTGTCACTCCGGAATCGAGGGTGTCGTGGAAACAGTACGACGCGGCTGCCGATGCGATCGCGTCGGCGCTGGATCTAGCTGGTGAGGGATACGGACATGTAGCCGTGTTGCTCCCCGACACCGCTGTCTTTCATGCGGCTCTCTGCGCAGCATTTCGTACCGGCCGCGTCGCGGTCGGAATCGGTTCGCGCTCGGGCATTCGCGAGATCTCTCATCTGATCGCCCGCTCGGAAGCCTCCGTACTCGTCACCACTCGCACGCTGCGCGGCGTCGATACCGCCGAACTCGTGGCGAGTCTGCGGGCAGAGCATCCCGGACTGGACGTCGTCTTCGCCGACGAACGCGCCGACGTGAGTTTCGAACGCGTGAGTGCAAACGGCGAACTCACCTCGTTGCCGGTCGAGCTAAAGCAGTTCCCCGCAACCAGTCCGTGTTTTGTCACGTCAGCCGTTTCGATGCTGAACTCGACGTCCGGCACAACGGGCCTACCCAAACTGGTCACACAAACCGAGGATCGTTGGGTTGGTTTCTCCGAGATTGCCGCCGAGGCGGCGGCGATCGGTCCGGATGAGGTGTTCCTCGGCGCGGTTCCGGCACCTTTCGGATTCGGCCTCTGGACTTCGCATTTCCTGCCGGCGCTACTCGGTGCTCGCAATGTCGTCATGGAACGCTTCGACGTTTCGGTGATGATCGAGTTGATCGAGCGCGAACGGGTGACTGCTTTGAATTGTGTGAGTACACAATTCAAGATGCTGTTGCGTTCGGAGGCCGCGGAATCGGCCGATCTCTCGTCACTTCGTTTCATGTTCACCGGTGGTGAAGCCGTGCCGTATTCGGAGGCACTGGCCTTCGAACAACGTACCGGAGCGGCTGTCCTGCAGTTCTACGGATCAAACGAAACCGGCGCCGTCTCGGTGACGACGGTTTCGGACGGTTCCGATACCCGACTGAAGACGTGCGGCCACGTCATCGATCGCATGCAAGTTCGTGTATTCGACGATGCGGCAAAGGAAGTGACCGGCTCCGTCCGTCGCGGTCAGCCTGCGGTCAACGGCCCGCTGATGTGCCAGGGTTATTGGGGCGACGTCGATGCAAACGACGAGTTGTACACCGACGACGGTTGGATGCTTCTCGGCGACATCGTCGAGATCGACGAGACCGGGCGGGTGCGTGTGGTCGGGCGCAAAGCCGACATCATCATTCGAGGCGGCAAGAACATTTCCGCGGTCGAGGTCGAGGAGTACGTGCGCGCGCATCCTTCGGTGGAACTGGTCGCCGTGGTCGGAGTCGACGATCCGCTGTTCGGTGAGAAGGTCTGTGCGGTCGTCGTGTCCGCCGATGACGATCTGAGTTCGGTGGACCTGACCGCCTGGCTGCAGAGCCGAGGAGTGACCCGCGAGTACATACCCGAGTACGTGATGACGGTCGCCGAATTGCCGATGGCGGCAGGCGGCAAAGTAGCCAAGGGCGAAGTCAAGGCACTCGCGCAGAGGCGGATCGCTGAACTCGGCTGATCGCGCCTGACAGTACCGGCGTCGCGTTACGCTGATCCGGACATTTTGCCGAGAGTGAAGGAAACCCGATGACGAACCCTTCACCGCATCGGTGGCGCAGGCGCTTGCTGTGGGCTCTGGCAATTGTGTTCGTTCTGGTCGGAGCCGTGGTTCTGGCCTTCGTTCTGAGCCCGAGACCTGGCGCACTCACCGTGCGATGGGTCTTCGATCGTGATGCCGTGAAAGTCACCGAGGCGCTCGAGAAGCACGCGCCCGAAGGCGTCGACTCGATCAAGGACCAGCAGTACCGCGCCGAAGACGACGACGCATACCTGGATGTCTACTTTCCCGCAGCGACGACGACCGCATTGCCTACGGTGATCTGGACTCATGGCGGTGCCTGGATCTCGGGAAGCAAGTCCAACTACGCGCCGTACTACGAGTTGCTGGCCTCTCGTGGCTACACCGTTGTGTCCCTGGACTACTCACTCGGACCTGAGCACCACTATCCGACAGCGGTGCGGCAGCTCAACGACGCTCACGCGTACGTCGTCGCGAATGCGGAACGGCTGCATGTTGATCCGACGACGGTCGTTCTCGCCGGTGATTCTGCGGGAGCGCAACTCTCGAGTCAGCTCGCCACTCTCATCACTGATCCCGCGTATGCGAACCGTGTGGGCGTGGTCCCGTCGCTGCGGCCGGATCAGTTACGTGGAGTAATCCTGAACTGTGGAATCTACGACGTCGGGAACATGGTCGGCGGACCCGGCATCATCGGTTGGGGGGTTGATCGGTCCCTCTGGGCGTATACCGGCGTGCGTGACTTCATGAGTACCGACGCAGCGGATCAGATGTCGACCTTGAACTACGTCAGCGCTCAATTTCCGCCTGCCTACATCAGCGGCGGCAACGCGGATCCTTTGACAGATTCTCAGTCGAAACCGTTGGCTGACAAATTGACGGGGTTGGGAGTTGCGGTCGACACACTGTTCTATCCGGCCGATCACGTTCCGGCGCTCGGTCACGAGTATCAGTTCGATCTGGACAATGCCGACGGTCTCACTGCCCTCGATCGCACGGTTCAGTTTCTCGACGCACACACCCGCTAGTTGTCGGATGATGCTGAGACGCTGAAGAAATGGGCATTTCAGACAAAGCGCCGCGGGTGTGTTGCCGGGGAATTCTCGACTAGTCCTTTTGGTCTAGCCTGGGTGAATCTGATCCGACCCCAGGAGTTGTTGTGCGCGCGTCTTCCCCCGACAGACGGCGAAGGCGCATTGTCGGAATCGCGGCGGTATTCGTCGTCATTCTGCTGTCCGGGGTAACCGCGGCAATCGTCAGTCCGTGGCCAGGAGTTCTCCTCGTACGGTGGATGTCAGCGGGTGGCTCCGAAGCGACTCACGCACAACTCGACAGGCATGCACCGTCAGGAATCGTCTCGATTCTCGATCAGTCGTACCGCGACGGCGACGACGATGCACAACTGGACGTTTACTACCCGTCGGAGTCCACTTCGGCGCTACCCACGGTGGTCTGGGTGCACGGCGGTGGCTGGATATCAGGATCGAGAACTGATGCCGACGGTTACTACAAACTGTTGGCAAATCAAGGCTTCACTGTGATTTCGGTGGACTACTCACTGGGACCAGATGCGTATTACCCCACCGCAGTGAATCAACTGACCGACGCGTATCGATTTATCGTGAGCAATGCGGACAGGTTGCATGTCGATTCGAACAATCTCTTTCTTGCGGGAGATTCGGCAGGCGCGCAGTTGTCCAGTCAGTTGGCGACGGTCATGACCAGCCCTGACTACGCGTCGGAAATGGGTGTGGAACCGGCATTACGTCCCGAGCAGATACGCGGAGTTGTCCTCGACTGTGGGGTCTTCGATCTGAAACCCCTGCTGTCGCAGGGGAAGTACTTCGGTTGGGGCGTCGACAAGCAGTCGCTGTGGGGGTATCTCGGAACGAGGGACTTCGACGGGTCGACTGCAGTGGGTCAGATGTCGACACTGGGCCATGTGACCTCGGACTTTCCAGCGACGTTCATCACCGGCGGAAATGTCGACCCACTGACCGCCAGCCAGTCGAAACCCATGGCAGAACGGCTCGCCGATCTGGGCGTCGAAGTAGACGCACTGTTCTACCCCGACGATCACGAGCCTGCGCTGGACCACGAATATCAGTTCGACCTCGATACCGTGGACGGGATGATCGCATTCGATCGCACAGTCGCGTTCCTACGCAACTACGTGCGTTAGCGCGGTCAGCGAATCACGTAAGGCGAAATCGAACTCCGGTGCTCGCTGATGTCGAGGTCTTTACCCAAGGGCGGGAAGGCACGCTGCGGACAGTTGAGGCGTTCGCAGACGCGGCAGCCCGAGCCGATCGGCGTTCCCGGATTCGACTCGTCCAGATCCAGACCGTCGCTGTAGACGAGTCGGTGGGCGTGTCGAATCTCGCATCCCAATCCGATGGCGAAGATCTTTGCGGGCTGTCCGTATCGAGCCGCTCGACGTTCGACCGTGCGAGCAACCCAGAGGTATCGGCGGCCGTCGGGCATCTGTGCGATCTGGGGCATGATCTTGCCCGGATACGAGAACGTCTCGTAGACGTTCCACAGCGGGCACGTACCGCCGCTGGTGGAGAAGTGGAATCCGGTGGCGGACTGACGCTTCGACATGTTTCCGGCACGGTCGACACGGACGAACATGAACGGAACCCCGCGAAGTTTGGGGCGCTGCAGAGTCGAGAGGCGGTGGCAGATCGTCTCGTAGCTCGCGGAATAGAAGGCGGACATGCGCTCGATGTCGTACCGGAAGTCCTCGGCGACGTCGTGGAACTGGCTGTAGGGGAGCACGGTGGCCGCCGCGAAGTAGTTGGCCAATCCAAGTCGCGCCAAAGAGACCGACGCTTCGCTGGTGAAGTTGCCTTCGGCCACCAACGAGTCGAGCAGATCGCCGTGCTCGAGGTACGCGAGTTCTGTCGCGAACTTGAAGACCTGTTGCCCGCCGGAGAGCCGTGCGGAGATTTCCAGGACCCTGGTATCCGGGTCGTAACGATGAAGTATGTTCTCGCCCAGGTCGACTCGTCGAACGATCTGCACGCCGTGGACGGTTTCCAGGCGCCTGGCGATCTCGCCGGCGACGTCGCCGCGATGAAAGCGCATCCGGGCAGTCAGTTCTTCGGCCGCGGTGTCGAGATCGTGAATGTAGTTCTGCCGCTGATAGAAGTAGTCGCGCACTTCCTCGTGCGGCATGGTGATCGAACCGCTGCCGCTGCCGTCCGAGAAGCGGTCTTCCGTCGCTGCGGCGAGCTGCGCCGTCGTGTTGCGGAAGCGGCGATGCATGTTGACCATCGCCTTTGCCAGGCCCGGGTGTGTGGAGACCATCTCCGCGATTTCGTGGGCGTCGGCGTCGATGCCCATCTCCTGATCGAGGGCAACTTCACGCATTTCCGCGATCAGGCGCGTGTCGTCCTGTGGGGAGAAGAAGGTGGTGTCGACGCCGAAGACTTCACTGATTCGCAGGAGGACCGGCACGGTGAGTGGCCGGACGTCGTGCTCGATCTGATTGAGATAGCTTGCCGAGATCTCCAGCGTCTTGGCCAGCGAAGCCTGACTCAACCCGCGCTCGGTCCGCAGTTGGCGGAGCCGGACACCGACAAAGGTTTTCGACATTTTCCCAGGATACGAGTGACAGTCCGGCTTCGCAAAGGTGGGTTTGCAGAATTCGCACCGGTACCCCCTGTGAGTGGTTAAAGGAGTCCTGGCACTCCTCAACCACTCACGGGGCCGGAGGCCTAGACCCTGTTCTCCGAACGCGGAGCGCCGATTCCGGGATCGATCTGGAACGGTCCGCTCGACGAGGGTGCGAGGGGGAAGTCGAAGATCGCAGTCGGGAGATACACCGTCGAACACGAGTTGGGGATATCCACGACGCCAGACAGGCGGCCCTCGATCGGTGCCGCACCCAGCAGCAGGTACGCCTGCTCCGGCGCGTACCCGAACTTGGTCAGGTACTCGATCGCATGCAGGCACGCACGCTGGTAGGACAGATGTGAATCCAGGTACTTCTGTTCGCCGTCCAACGTGACGGAAGTGCCCGAGAACGCAAGCCACTCGGAATACTGCGGATCCGTGTTGCCCGGCATGAAGATGGCGTTCTCGGAAACGCCGTAGGTATCCATTCCGCCCTTGATGATGTCCACACGAAGATCGATGAAGCCGCCCATCTCGATGGCACCGCAGAAAGTGATCTCACCGTCGCCCTGGGAGAAGTGAAGATCGCCGACCGACAGATTCGCACCGTCCACGAACACCGGATAGAAGATTCGGCTGCCCTTGGTGAGGTTCTTGATGTCCTGGTTTCCGCCGTTCTCACGCGGGGGAGCGGTGCGAGCCGCCTCGCCGGCTACGCGTGTGTACTCGTCACCGGTCAAGGTTCCCAGTACTGCATCGCGGGGCTCGGGCGGAAGTGCAAGCGGGGGAACCCGATTGGGATCGGTGGCAATGAGGGCGCCCTCGCGGGCATTCCACTTGGCGAGCAAGGCTGCCGACGGAGCCGTGCCCATGAGTCCCGGGTGGACGATGCCCGTGAACGAGACGTGCGGAATGTGACGCGACGTCGCCGTTTGGCCGGAGAAATCCCAGACGGCTTTGTACGCGTCGGGGAACTGTTCGGTGAGGAAGCCGCCGCCGTTGTTCCGAGGGAAGATGCCCGTGTACCCCCAGCCTTGGCCGGCCAACGGACCCGAATCTTCTTGGGGGATAGGCCCGATATCCAAGATGTCGACGATCAGGAGGTCGCCGGGCTTCGCGCCTTCGACGGAAAAGGGGCCGGACAGCGTGTGGACCGTGGTCAGTGGTGCATTGAGAATGTCGTCGGCCGAGTCGTCGTTGTGTATTGCGCCGTCGAACCATTCGCGGCAATGGACACGAAACGCATCACCGGGTTTCACCGTCACCGCCGCCGGGATGTCCGGGTGCCACCGATTGTGGCCGACGATCGCCTGGTCGGTGAATTTCTTGGCGGAATCGAGTGGAAACAGCAGTTCAGGCATATGCACTCCTCATTCTCGAAGAAACGGAAAACTCGTGGCGGCAGGACTTTCGGGTCGGATCGGGACTCACGGCCAGGACGCGCGGTGAGGACGGTCAGGGGCGAGGTAGCTTGCGGTGCAACGGATTGGACGTCGTCGGGGTAGATTGTCGGCCACGGCCGGGTAGTGACCCACTGACCACGGCAGGCTCGTGAGCTGATCGGGCAGTGCTGTCCAGTAGACCCATCGCAGTTGACGAGCTGTGACTCAAACGGGGAGACGAGACAACACGCTTCGACTCGAGACTGCACTGGGGACAGCTGATCGACTGGGGCACTTCGGCCATCGCGAACGACCGCTCGAGCGGGCCGCAGCCGGTACAGCGAAACTCGTACAGAGGCATGCGGTCACGCTATCGGAGGATCCGTAAGTGCGACACTGGAACGACACGCACCGGGTTGCCGATGCCGCAATTGCGCCCGTCAGCGCAAGTACACAACCGCGTTGTCTCCGCCGGTACAGGTGACGATGCCGGAGGTCACCTTGCATGCCATCGTGTACTCCTTGCCGGTCACCGGACTACGTGCGGACACGGTGCTGGAGGCACCGGCGGCACCGGAGTTTCCGTAGGCGATCCGAACTGCCTCGGCAAACTCGCACGAAGTTTTGCCCCCACTTGTCGCGGACTCCTTGTAACTTCCGGCCGGCTGCCCGCCGGGGCAGGCGGACGCACCGGCCGGGAAGTTCGCGGCGCGTGTGGTCGTCGGGGATGTCGTGCTGGGAGCGGTTGTCGTGGTGCCGGGTGTGTTCGCGGCGGTGATGGTGGTCTGGGCCGCGCCACCGGCGGCTGAGTTTGGGACGTCCTTCGGCCAGAGGACCCAGGCAAGCCCGCCGAAGAGAGCCAACACAGTGATGACTCCGATTACGGATACCGGAATCACCCAGCCGGGCCGACGCGGCGGCGGATTTCCACGTGGCGGTGCAGGCGGGAATCCCTGGGGCGGGGGATACGACTGCGGCGCGGCCCGGTAGCCCAACTGCGGCGGCTGTGGACCGGATTGCGACCATGCCTGGTTGTTCGGTGGCCGCTGATAGTTGTCCGGCACCGCTTTATCGCCCGGTCGGGGGCGTCGAACGACAAGTCATGGTTCGACAGCATATGGCCGGCGAATGGGTTGTCTGTGGCTTTCTGGCGGGTAGATCCCTGGAATTGCCCGAGCGAAGCCTGTTGCCACGAAGTGATTGCGGTCACTTGCGAGTCGTGAAGTTGGCTCCGAAGTAGCGGATGGGCCTGTTCCGAGTGCCGCGCGAACTGCCGGAATTCGCAAGCGGCGGAGTTGAGTGCATTTCGTTCACAGCCTGCGGTTTCTTTGCTACTCGCCAGTACGGAACCTGTCCGATTGGGTAGTACCAGCCGTGTAGGAATCTTCACAGACTTAGCAAAGTGTGTTGAAAAGGTAGCGAAGATTGGCATTAGCAACAGGTAGACGGCACTTTTTCGATGTGCCATTCTCGGTAAGTACACAAGAAGGGCCTGGCAAGTATGTGAAGTAGTACGCACGTACTGCTCACAACAGGCCGGACCAGCAGATCAAAGAGATGGAGTCTTGATGTCGACCACCGGCACCCCGAAGACCGCAGCTGAGCTCCAGCAGGATTGGGACACCAACCCTCGCTGGAAGGGCGTTACTCGTAACTACACGGCCGATCAGGTCGTCAAGCTCCAGGGCACCGTCGTCGAGGAGCAGACCCTCGCTCGTCGCGGATCCGAGATCCTGTGGGATCTCGTGAACAACGAGGACTACATCAACTCCCTCGGTGCACTTACCGGCAACATGGCTGTGCAGCAGGTTCGCGCCGGCCTGAAGGCCATCTACCTCTCCGGTTGGCAGGTTGCCGGCGACGCTAACCTCTCGGGCCACACGTACCCGGACCAGAGCCTCTACCCGGCCAACTCGGTTCCGACCGTCGTTCGTCGCATCAACAACGCACTGCTGCGCGCCGACGAGATCGCCAAGACCGAGGGTGACACCTCCGTCAGCAACTGGCTCGCTCCGATCGTTGCCGACGCCGAAGCCGGCTTCGGTGGCGCTCTCAACGCTTACGAGCTGCAGAAGGCCATGATCGGCGCCGGCGCTGCCGGTGTCCACTGGGAGGATCAGCTCGCTTCGGAGAAGAAGTGCGGCCACCTCGGCGGCAAGGTGCTCATCCCCACGCAGCAGCACATCCGCACCCTGACCTCGGCTCGCCTGGCTTCCGACGTTGCGGACGTTCCGTCCGTCATCATCGCCCGCACCGACGCTGAGGCTGCAACCCTCATCACCTCCGACGTGGACGAGCGTGACCGCCCGTTCCTCGACGGAACCCGCACGGCTGAAGGCTTCTACGGCGTCAAGAACGGCATCGAGCCCTGCATCGCTCGCGCCAAGGCTTACGCACCGTACGCAGACCTCATCTGGATGGAGACCGGCGTGCCGGATCTCGAGGTTGCAAAGAAGTTCGCCGAGTCCGTTCGCAGCGAATTCCCGGACCAGCTCCTGGCCTACAACTGCTCCCCTTCCTTCAACTGGAAGGCGCACCTGGACGACGCGACCATCGCGAAGTTCCAGAAGGAGCTCGGCGCGATGGGCTTCAAGTTCCAGTTCATCACGCTGGCCGGCTTCCACTCGCTCAACTACGGCATGTTCGACCTGGCCTACGGCTACGCCCGCGAAGGCATGACGGCATTCGTCGACCTGCAGGAGCGCGAGTTCAAGGCTGCCGAAGAGCGTGGCTTCACCGCCATCAAGCACCAGCGTGAGGTTGGCGCCGGCTACTTCGACACCATCGCCACCACCGTTGACCCCAACACCTCGACGGCAGCTCTCAAGGGCTCCACCGAAGAGGGCCAGTTCCACTAAGAACTGACTTCGGGTGGGGGAGAGGCTCGGCTTCGGGTCTCTCCCCTGCTTGTATCACCGCACTACTTTCTCTCGTCTTCAAGGCAGTTCCGATTGCGTCGGCCACCAGCGTCGACGCCGTTCGAAGTGCTTCTTTTACAACACCTTCACCAGACAAACTCCACGAGACAAACAAGGAGCTGACGTGACCAGCGAAAAAATTCAGCGCGTCGGCGTTATCGGCGCCGGAATCATGGGTGCCGGAATCGCCGAGGTGTGCGCCCGCGCACATGTCGATGTTCTGGTCTTCGAGCAGACTCGCGAGCTTGCAGCAGCCGGGCGTTCACGCATCCTGCGTTCGCTCGACCGCGGTGTGAGCAGCGGAAAGATCACAGAACGTGAGCGTGAGCAGGCCGCATGGCGTCTGCGTTTCACCTCCGATCTGGGAGATTTCGCGGACCGCCAGCTCGTCGTGGAGGCCGTCGTCGAAGACGAGAAGATCAAGAGCGAAATCTTCGCCGAGCTCGACGCGGTCGTGACGGACCCGGATGCGGTTCTCGCATCCAACACGTCGTCGATCCCGATCATGAAGCTCGGCATCTCGACCAAGCGTCCCGAGCGAGTCATCGGTATGCACTTCTTCAACCCGGTTCCGGTTCTGCCGCTCGTCGAATTGGTGACGACGCTCAAGACCAGTGCCTCCGTCTCGCAGCGCGCCGAGGCTTTTGCCAGCGACATCCTCGGCAAGCAGGTCGTCCGCAGTGCCGACCGCTCCGGCTTCGTCGTCAACGCACTCCTGGTGCCGTACCTGCTCTCGGCGATCCGCATGGTCGAGTCTGGCTTCGCTACGAAGGAAGACATCGACAAGGCAACGGTTCTCGGCCTCGCGCACCCCATGGGTCCGCTGGCTCTGACGGACCTGGTCGGACTCGACACCGTCAAGTCCATCGCCGACTCCATGTACGAAGAGTTCAAGGAGCCGCTGTACTCCGCTCCGCCGCTGCTCCTGCGTATGGTCGAAGCCGGATTGACCGGCAAGAAGTCCGGCGCGGGCTTCTACGAATACGCCGACAACGGTCGCTCCACCAAGCAGGCAAGCTAAGGCCCAAAGCCCCTGTGCGCGTTTGTGGAGTGTAGAGACTCCATAAACGCGCACAGGGCGCTCGCGCCCCTCGGTTAGAAAGGTCGACCGCATGTCCAGCAGCACTGCAGCATTCGGCTCCAGCGTCCTGGGGTATCCGCGCATCGGGCCGCGCCGTGAGCTCAAGCGCGCCCTCGAGTCCTACTGGCACGGCACTTCGGACAAGGACGCACTTCTCGCGGTCGCCAAGGAACTCCAGGAATCGACCTGGAGTGAACTGGCTGCGACGGGACTGAGCCAGGTTCCGGGCAACACCTTCTCCTTCTACGATCACGTCCTCGACAATGCGCTGCTCTTCGGCGCAGTGCCGGAGCGGTTCAAGCCGCTCGAGGGCGCCCTCGATCCGCTCGATTTCTACTTCACGATGGCCCGCGGTCGCCCGGACTTCCCGCCTCTCGAGCTGGTGCGCTTCTTCGGCACGAACTACTACTACCGTCAGCCCGAGATCGACGCGAACACGGTGTTCTCGCTCAACTCGGAGGCACTTCTCGACGAGTTCGAACGCGCTAAGGCGCGCGGCATCGAATTGCGCCCCGTCATCATGGGGCCCGTCTCGCTGCTTCTGCTATCGAAGGTCGGACCTGCCACCGAGAAGTCCGATCCGAACTTCACCCCGCTCGACTTGTTGGACGCGCTCCTGCCCGAGTACGAGAAGCTCTTCGAGCAGCTCGCCAAGGCCGGCGCCACCTGTGTTCAGTTGGACGAGCCTTCGGTGACCGAGGACCGCACCCCCGAGGAGCTAGCCGCTCTTGGACGTGCGTACGAGAAGCTGTCGACGGCTCCGCTCCGCCCGCGTCTATTGGTGACCGGTCCGTACGGCAAGTTCGGCGAAGCCCTCAACATCTTGGCGCCCACCAAGATCGAAGCCTTCGGTCTGGACTTGGTGCACGGCAAGATCACGGCCGAGGAACTGGCCGCGGTGCCGAACATCAAGCGCAAGCGCATCTACGCGGGCGTCGTCGACGGTCGCAACGTCTGGCGCGTCGACCGGTTCAACACCTTGACGTACCTGAACGAACTCAAGGACGTTGTGCCCGACCTCGTCGTCTCCACGTCGTCGTCGCTGCTGCACGTGCCGTACGACGTGCTCTCCGAGTACGACATTCCAGGGGACGTCGCAGACCGTCTGGCTTTTGCGAAGCAGAAGGTCGGCGAGGTCGTCTCCCTGGCGAAGGCACTCACCGAAGGTCCTTCGGACAAGTGGCGTAAGCGTCCGACGAAGGTGCACTTCAAGCTCAAGCACGCTGTCCGTGCTCGGGTCAACGCGATCAAGCCCGAAGATCGTGTGCGTGCACCGTACGAGGAGCGTCGTAAAGCTCAGCAGGAACGGTTGAACCTGCCCTTGGTTCCGGCCCAGACATTGGGTTCGTTCCCGCAGACCGACGCGATTCGCCAGGCTCGTTACGAACTCGGCCAGGGGCGTTTGGAGTGGGACGACTACTACAAGCGCATCCAGGAAGAGATCGAGCGCACAATCCGTCTGCAAGAGGACATCGGTCTCGATGTCTTCGTGCACGGCGAGCACGAGCGCAACGACATGGTCCAGTACTTCGCCGAACTGCTCGAGGGCTATGCCTTCACGCACAACGGTTGGGTTCAGGCCTACGGATCTCGTTGTACGCGTCCGCCGATTCTCTACGGCGACATCGCACGTCCGAAGCCGATGACGGTCGAATGGATTGCGTACGCGCAGTCGCTGACCGACAAGCCGGTCAAGGGCATGCTGACGGGTCCGGTCACCATGATCGCCCGTTCGTTCGTTCGTCAGGATCAGCCGCTCTACGAAACGGCAGAGCAACTGGCACTTGTCATTCGAGACGAAATCGCGGATCTCGAAGCTGCCGGAATCGCCATCATCCAGGTGGACGAGCCGGCAATTCGTGAACTGCTGCCACTGCGTGAGGACGGCCGGGAGGCCTACCTGGAGTGGGCCGTCGACGCGTTCCGTCTGGCAACAGGTGGAGCGAAGCCGGAAACACAGATCCACACACATCTGACGTACTCCGCTCGGTCGTCGGTGGTCGACGCCATCGAACGGTTGGACGCCGATGTGACGGCTATCGTCGCGACCCGCTCCATCACGTGGGTTCTCGAAGCACTCAAGGAAGGCGCGCTCACGCACGGCGTCGGCCCCGGTGTGTACGAATCTCGTTCGGCTCGGATTCCCGACATCGACGAGCTCGACGAATTGCTCACCGAGGCAAGCGAATCGATCTCTCTCGATCGTTTGTGGGCCAACCCGGACGGTGGCCTCAAGACCCGCCATCCATGGCAGCTCGAGCCTTCGCTGCGGAACATGGTTGCGGCCGCGAGGCGCCTGCGTCGTCGCGCCGAACAAGCGGAGCGCGACGCCGGGTAAGTCACGTCAAGAAAACGTCATGGAGGGGCCTGCGATTTGCAGGTCCCTCCATGCACGGGTAGGCATGTGTGCATGGTTACTGCTGCTGCTTACGCCGCGACGTCCGCTGACGGTCCGCTCGAGAAGACCACCGTCGAACGCCGCGAGCTCGGTCCACTGGACATTCTCATCGACATCAAATTTGCCGGCATCTGCCACTCCGACATCCACACCGCTCGCAACGAGTGGGGCGGAGCCAAGTACCCGATCGTCCCCGGACACGAAATCGCCGGTGTCGTCGCCGCCGTGGGTTCGGACGTCACCAAGCACAAAGTCGGCGACCGCGTGGGCGTCGGCTGCTTCGTCGACTCCTGCGGAGAGTGCGACGCCTGCCTGGCCGGCGAAGAGCAGTACTGCCGCAAGGGTGTGACCGGTACATACAACGCCACCGGACGCGACGGCGAGCGCACTCAGGGTGGCTACTCGACGCACATCGTCGTCACCGAGCATTTTGTTCTCTCGATCCCCGAGGGCATCGAACTCGACGTTGCCGCGCCGCTGCTGTGCGCCGGCATCACCTTGTACTCACCGCTGCGGCACTGGAATGCCGGCCCCGGCAAGAAGGTCGCCATCATCGGGTTCGGCGGCCTCGGTCACGTCGGTGTGAAGATCGCCAAGGCGCTCGGCGCGGAAGTTACCGTCCTGAGCCAGACGCTCGGCAAGAAGGAAGACGGCCTTCGTCTCGGTGCCGATCACTACTACGCGACCAATGACCGTGAGACGTTCAAGGCTCTTCGCGGCGAGTTCGACCTGATCCTCAACACGGTCTCGGTCAATCTCGATATCGACGCCTACATGTCCTTGCTCGCCATCAACGGCACTCTCGTCGAACTGGGCCTGCCGGAGAAGCCGATCGAAGTTCGAGCATTCTCGCTCGCCGCAAACCGTCGTAGCCTCGCCGGCTCCATGGTGGGCGGCATCCCGCAGACACAGGAGATGCTCGACTTCTGCGCCGAGCACGGCATCGGCGCAGAAATCGAACTGATTCCGGCGAGCGACATCAACGACGCTTACGAGCGCGTGATCAAGAGCGACGTTCGATACCGATTCGTGATCGACACCGCAACAATCTGACCCGCTCGGTCCCGCTCAGTCGAGTTGCTCGCGGAGCTCAGTCGAGTTGCTCGCGAAGATTACTCAAGGTCTTCGCGAGCAATCTCGACACGTGCATCTGGGACACACCGACCTTCTCGGCGATCTGTGTCTGCGTCAGGTTTCCGAAGAATCTGAGCATCAACACCGTCCTCTCTCGCTCGGGAAGCTTGTCGAGAAGTGGACGTAATGCCTCGTGATTCTCGACGTTCTCGAGTGCGGCGTCGTAGTCACCGAGTGTTTCCACGAGCGGAAGATCGTCGGTGTGATTGGACGCGGCACCATCGACCGAGACGGTCTGGTACGCGTTGCCGGCGATCAACGCCTGGGCAACTTCTTCACGTTCGATCCCCAACGTCTCGGCCAACTCGTCGACGGTCGGCGCGTGCCCGAGTTGTTGTGACAGCTCGCTGATGGCTTGCCCGAGTTGGAAGTGCAACTCCTTCATCCGGCGTGGAACCCGCAATGCCCAACCGGTGTCGCGGAAGTGCCGTCGAACTTCGCCCATCACGGTGGGAACCGCGAACGAGACGAAATCGGATCCGCGCGTGGAATCGAAACGGTCGACGGCGTTGACCAGACCGAGGCGCGCCACCTGAACCAGATCGTCGTGTGCCTCGCCGCGCCCGTCGAATCGTCTGGCGATGTGTTCGGCCAACGGTAGGCACCTGGTGATCAGTGCGGTGCGCACTCGTTCGTACTCCGGACTGTGGGGCTCGAGGGTCCGCATTTCCTCGAAAACGGGTATGACGTCCCGATATTCGTCGGTGGACCGCCGGCGCGGGCGTGACGGGCCGTCTGCGGAAGCGGTCACAGGCGCCCGCTGAGGGCCTTGGTGAACTTCATGGTCGTGATGTAGCCGACGCCGCCGAGGTTCTCTTCCTGGTCGAGCGAAATCGAATCGGTGAGTTCGGTGAGGATGTGCCACCCGAACGATCGCTGAGTGCTGTCCTCGTACTCCGTGGTTGTCGTCGATACGGATACGTGCAGTTGCGGGGGAGTGAACACGAACCGACACACCAGAACCGAATCAGGCGCAGCACGAACAATCAGATGCGTACAGATTTCGTCCATGGCCAGTTTGATGTCGGCGATGGCGTCGAGGTCGAAGTTTTCCTGAATGGCAACAGTGGCGGCCAGTGCACGCAAAATCGACAGCTGATCGAGAGTCGCTTGAATCCTCAACTCCACAACTGGCTGAGTCTGATCCTGATCGGGCTCGAGTGCGCTGAGGTGTGCCATAAGTTCTCCGGATCGTCGTACCAGGGGTCGCGGTGAAGTCTGGTGCCGAGAACGATACCCATCTCGACCTTCACAGTGACCCCCGAACACGAAATTTGGTCGATGGTGGTGCCGGGGTAAACGACACGATTCTGCTCACGACCGTTGGCGATCGCAACATCGGATTACCTCGCGGAACCGCAGGCCAAACCACATTTTTGTTCGGAACACCGAAACGAATGGTCGCAACGCACTTGTGACGCCGGTCATGCTGGCGTACTGTTTCAAACCGAGGTTGAGCACACAGCCGATGAGGGATTTATCCGTAATTCTGGAGACCCGTTCATCGTGCGGCTCCTTCGGAGGTCCCTTCTCTTTTGCAGAGTGTAAACCGTTGCGGGATGGGAGAACCATGACTGTTGTTCCAGGATCATCTATTTCAGGCTTTACGAACGCGGCGAAGGGATCGGTAGATTACGGACCTCCCGCGACCGGGACAGCGACCGCATCGTTTCACGCGCACCGCATCAGTGCACATACCGCTGTGATCCACGTTCGTGGCGAGATCGACCTGATGAGCGCCAATGCTTTTCGTGACTTCTTGACGTACCACGTTGCCGCGGACCGGACGCTGGTTGTCGATCTCTCCGAACTCGAATTCATGGGGACGTGCGGCTTGTCCGTGTTGTCGGTCCTGTCGACGCGATCACGCGACGTGGGCGGCACACTCGCGCTCGTCTGCGCCCGCCCGGTTCAGAGGCTACTCAAAGCAGCTGGTCAGGAGTCGATGTTTGCCTGCTACGAGTCGCTGGATCATGCAATCGGACTCGAAGAGACCCGACGTTTCCCGGCTTGATACCGCCCTTTCGCCGATAGTTTCGAGTCACCCCAGTTCTGAGAAATCAGCTTCGTAGAGCCCGTCAGCGTCAGTGCACTTCACTTCGGTGAGTGCCCTTGTGTTGGCGGGCTCTCGGCGGTGCTGTGACGCAGCGGCCGTAGGTTCGGACCACCTCGGTGGCGACGTGATCCCATGAATACGATTCGCACGCTCGGGCCCGACTCTGCCGTGCAAACGCCGCGCCCTCGTCTTCGTCGTCCAGAAGATGCCGGACCGCGCGCGCGGTTTCCACGGGGCTGTTCACCGGCACCCGACGCCCCGTGAGTCCGTCGATTACCGTATCCCGCAGTCCGCCAACAGGAGTCGCGACTACAGGAACTCCGCATGCCATCGCTTCCAGCGCCGCGATTCCGAAAGGTTCGTATCTGGGGGTGCATACGAGGGCGTCGGCCGACCGCATCAGTTTCGGTAGTTGGCGGTGCGGAACGCGTCCCAACAATTGGACTCGATCTGCGACGCCGAGCCGCTCGGCGAGCTTGACCAAGCGGATCGCAACCTCGTCGGTGCTCAGTTGCGCGACGGGTGGCCCGCCGATCACCACCAACTCCGTGTCCGGCAGTGAAGCCAGCGCGGCGACGGCAACATCGAAGCCCTTCTGCTCCACCAGCCTTCCGACGCAGATCAATCGGTGCGGCGCGGTCTTCTTCGCGGCGGGTCCCTCCGGGGTGAACGCTTCGGTATCGACGCCCGAGGGCACCATCGTGGTCCGTGATCGTGGTGATCCCTGCCGAACCAGATCGAAGATTTCGTCCGAACTTGTCGCGATGACATGGGTTGCGCCCCTGGCGATCAATGGTTCCAGGTGAGTCCGCTCCGATGGGCTGTCGTCGGCTGCTCCGAGGTGTCGGTGCGCCGCAGATCCCAGGGAATGGAATGTCTGGAGTACGGGGATGCCGAGTGAGCGGGTCGCGAGTTCCGTTGCCACACCAGACATCCAGAAGTGCGAGTGCACCACATCGGGTCGGTCGGTACTCCACTGAGCGCGCAGAATGCTGGCAAAGGTGCCCAGGTGGGGGAGTATTTCGGCGTCCGGGAGAGCGTGTGTCGGGCCGGCTTCGAGATAGTCGACGGAGTACCCGGCGCGGGCGCGAACGCGGTCCGGTCCACCGACGTGTGCCCGCCTGGTGAAGACGGTGACATCGTGTCCGGCGCGAACCAGGGCCGCGGACAGTTCGTCGACGTGCAGGTTCTGTGCACCGGCTGCCGAGCAGCCCACCGGTGCGAGTGGATCGGCGTTCACCGACACCATGGAGATCTTCAGCATTCGTCCGGGAGCCATAGCGGGCGAGTACTTCATCGGGTCCCCTCTCCACTTGATCGGTTCGTCTGGGGATACCCGGAGTCCGTGATCTGAACCGGGTTTCGGCGCGGTCAGCGCTGGGCACATTCCAAACACGATGGCGAGGAGTGAGGTTCGATGACAGAACAAATGCTGGTCGACGCAACCGTCGGACTCGGGTTCGAGCGGTACGTACAACGGGTGGCGGTCGGCGTGGGGGCCGGCATAGAGCAATGGTGTTGCAGGCGCGAGCATCCTCTGGAGGCCTACATCGCGTTGGATCGAACTGTGCCGCGTTTCCCTGGGCGTGAGGTGGCGTTGCTGTGGGAGGAGACGTGCGGTTGGGCCCTGGCCGTGGAGACTCGTTCAGGGGAGGACCTCATCGTTCTCGGATATCTGGGCGAACACGCAGTGCCGACCCCGGACGCCGTCGCCGACTTTGCCGCGACACTGGGCACGCGCAGCCCGCACTGGGTCATGAACAGGCCACTGGCGGATTCGGACGAGACCGCGCGAGAACTACGGAGCTACTCCGGAAGTGCTTACGTCTGAATAGTATTGAGGTCCGATCAGCTCAGTTGACCACGTCCAGGATGGGATCGAGAACCGGAGTCGCTGCAGCCTCGACGGCAGGATCGTCCATGAGTTTGAAAACGATGTGACCGCCGAGCGCGCCACCGACACCGACCGCGGTGAGCCCCAGCACCGACAGAACTCGCGCCAGCGCGAGTGAATCCTTGCCGCGTAGCCTGTACGACGCGGCAAAAGACCAGATCCCCACAGCATTCGATGCGGCGTGCACCAGGCCCACACGGCGTGCGACGTCGCCACGTTCGGACCAGTCCAGCCAGCCTGTCAGCAAAGCCGGCGGCGTCGAGACCAGTCCGAGCCCGATCAACCGTCGTGCAGTCTGCGGATCGCCTGACACGTCGAAGATCAGCGAAGCCGTCCACGCGCCCGCGGGAATGGTCACGAGGGCGGGATGGATGGGATGCCCGACGAGGGCGCCGCGCAGAAGTGCGGCGACAGTACGCGATCTGTCGGATCGCTCGGTGATCTCGAGGATTCTGTGTCTGATGCCAGTGGACGGACCGTCCAGTCCGCGCGCCGATTCGATTCCGCGGTAAAGAGTTCCGATGTCCATGCAATTCGGCTACCCGGCGTAGACGTCGGGAAACCTCACGACAGGAGTGTCTTGTCGACCGTCATGCTCCGGCGTACGGTCGAAACGAAAGAGATCCGACCGGAGGAGCGAACGATGAAGCTCAATCTCTTTGCAGCGTGGGCGTCGTATTTCCTGGTGCTGGCCACAGTTGTCTGTCTCGGCAGCTTTCTCGTGGCCGCCGGTTCAGGGCACGGTGGTTGGGCGTTGATTGCCGGGCTCGCCGGCGTCGCGTCCATCGGACTGGCGGTTGCCCTGTACACCAGCACCGTTCATCACGACCACAAAGTGCACCGCGAATCCCCACACCTGTTCTGATCAGGACTGCTTCTGATCAGGACTGTGCCAGTCGCGCTTTCTCCGCCTCGATGTCGAAGTTGGCAGGCGGCCAGTCGAGATCGAGCTTTTCCAGAGCGTCGATCAGTAGCTCCGTGACCGCAATTCGGCTGTACCACTTCCGATCACACGGCACGACGTACCACGGCGCGTGCTCGGTCGACGTCTTGTCGAGCATTGCCTGATACGCCTGTTGATATGCAGGCCACAAACCGCGTTCGGTCACATCACCCGGGTTGTACTTCCAGTACTTGTCCGGGCGGTCGAGCCGCTCTTCGAGCCGCTTCTTCTGCTCGTCGAGCGAGACGAACATCGCCACCTTCACGATGGTGGTTCCGGCGTCGACGAGTTCCTTCTCGAACTGGTTGATCTCGTCGTAGCGCGCGCTCCAGACATCCTCAGGGACAAGATCGTGGACACGCACGACCAGGACGTCCTCGTAGTGGGAGCGATCGAACACACCGAGATAGCCGCCGCGGGGGAGTTCCTTCTTGATCCGCCAGAGGTAGTGATGTTGCTTTTCCTCTTCGGTCGGGACGCCGAAGGCCGCGTGCTGAACTCCCGAAGGATCCACGTGACCGATCACGTGTCGGACCATGCCACCCTTGCCCGCGGTGTCCATTCCTTGCAGGACCAGCAGGATGGAACGGCTGTCCCCGGACCTGCCGTTGGCGTAGAGCAACTCCTGCAGGTCGGACAGGACCGCGCCGCGCTCCTCGAGTAGACGTTCGCCGTCAGCTTTGTTTCCGGTGAATCCCGGAGTGCTGTTGCGATCGAGTTGATCGAGTTCGAACCCGGGCTCCGCCCGCAGTGTCTTGGCGGCCGGTGTTTCCCACAGCGAGTCTTGTGCCATGCCGAAAGAGTGCCACAGGATCGACCCCTGTGGCTCGAAAGTTCGGTCTCGGGCGAGTCAGTCCTCGGCAGGCTTGACGAGGGGATGCGGAACCGACTTGAACTTGGCCGGTGATCCGTTGACCGCAGCAATGCCAGTGATGCCGCCCCACGTCATCATGGTGAGGTAGTCGATCAGCGATTCTGCGGACATCGACTTGTTGGAGATCCACCAGTGCGTCGCGAGCTGAATTCCGCCGACGATCCCGAACGCCCACGGCAGGGAACCGCCGGAATCCATCTCCATCTCGCGAAGACGATTGCCCAACACCGTGGAGAGCAATTCGGCGATCATGCGCTCGGAATCGGCAACGACGTCGCGGTTGGCGCCGGCGCCGTTGGCCATGACGTAGAGGTAGATGTCGGGGTCGGACGCCACCGTCTCGACGTACGCGGTGATGCTGGCCTGGGTGAGTTCGAAATCGTCGAGATCGCCGCTGATCGCTTCGTAGATGCGCGGCGACAGGATGGTCTCGACGTACCGCATCATCGTGGCGGTGGTGAGGTCGCTCTTGTCGGCGAAGTACCGGTAGAGCACGGTCTTGGACACACCGATCTCGGAGGCGATCTCGTCCATGCCGATCTCACGGCCGCGTGCCCGGATAGCGGCAATGGTGCCGTCGACGAGTTCCTCGCGGCGAGCGATCTTGTGTTCGCGCCACCGACGCTTGCGACCGTCGGATTTCTCGGGCTTCGCATCAGCAACGACTGGGCCGTCTACCTGCTCGTTGTCCTGCACGGCATTCTTGGCCACGAGTCATCTCATATCTGTGGTGCGAGCCACGTCCGATCGGTCTACTTTCTGGTCCAGCTTAATGTCCGTGCCTTTATCTCGGGCACTCACATCCGCGGTTCGGGGGATTAAGTCCTAGCGAATCGGACATCGTGTCGCTCGCGCTACGCCGCGTCACACCTTTCGGCACAATGGCGAGGGTGCAGCAACTGAGCCTCTCCGCCTTCGACGACGCCGCCAAGCGTCGGGACCTTCGCAAGATGAAAGTCTTCGCCACTGGCCTCCTCGGCTTCGCGACGGTGGTCTACATCTTCTGCCGGTGGCAGGAATCCCGCGGCGCCGGAGAGTGGGTCGGGTACGTCCGGGCTGCGTCCGAGGCGGGCATGGTCGGCGCGCTTGCCGACTGGTTTGCCGTCACCGCGCTCTTCCGTCATCCGATGGGGCTTCCCATCCCGCACACTGCCATCATCAAGCGTAAGAAAGACCAGCTCGGAGCCAGTTTGAGCTCGTTCGTCGGTCAGAACTTCCTGGCTCCCGAGGTTGTGTCGGCCAAGGTGCAGCAGGCGCAGATTCCGCTCCGCCTCGGTACGTGGATGGCTGAACCTGCCAATGCCGCTCGCGTCGCCGCCGAGACGTCGACGGTATTGCGCGGGATGGTCGAGGTTCTTCGCGACGAGGACATTGCCCAGATCATCGACAACACGATCGTGAAGCGGCTGGCCGAGCCCATGTGGGGACCGCCGATCGGCCGAGTGCTCGGGGAGTTGCTCAAGGACAACAAGCAACTGCCGATCATCGAATTGCTTGCCGAGCGCGCGCATCAGTGGGCACTCGGCAGCCAGGAGACGATCGACCGTGTGATCGTTCGCGATTCGCCGGCGTGGTCGCCGAAATTCGTCGACGCGATGCTGGGGGAGAAGATCTACAAGGAACTCGTCGAGTTCACCTGGAAGGTCCGTTCCAACCCGGAACACGAGGTACGTCTCGCTGCCAACCGCTTCCTGATCGATTTCGCCGATGATCTGCAGAACGACCCGGAGACCATCAAGAAGGCCGAAGGGATCAAGGCGGAGATCATGGGCCGCGAGGAAGTGACGGGTCTGGCGTCCTCGACGTGGCAGGTCGCCAAGCGCCTCATCATGGAGTCGGTCGACGATCCGAACAGCACCCTGCGGACCAAGGTCGCCGAGAACGTGGCCGGCTTCGGAATCAGGCTGCGAGACGACGAATCCATGCGTGAGAAGGTCGACGGCTGGCTGGTGCAGGGCACCAAGTACATCGCGGAGAACTACACCGACGAGATCACCGGAGTCATCAGTGACACGGTCGAGCGGTGGGATGCCGACGAAGCGAGCCAGAAGATCGAGCTGCAGGTCGGTCGAGATCTTCAGTTCATCCGTATCAACGGCACCGTTGTCGGCTCGATCGCCGGGCTGCTGATCTACACGATTTCGACGCTCATCTTCGGCTGAGCTGTCCGGTATGTGACGTCCACCACGAGTGCTAGCAGTAGTGCTTGCAATAGTTAGCACCCTCTCCTATCCTGGGAAATGTCCACTGGAAAGGGAGGACGCAATGCCAGCGAAGTCGACGAACTCCGATGACGGAGATCGTGAATTATCCGGTGCCGCAGCCGGAGCAAGCGACTTGGCAGCTCGCGTCGTCAGCTCTGCGGCACACGACATCGGGGGGTTCATTCGTGCACAGCGGGAAGCCGCCCAAGTTTCGATGCGCCAACTTGCTCAACTCGCCGGCGTCAGCAATCCGTATCTGAGTCAGATCGAACGCGGATTGCGTAAACCGTCGGCAGACGTACTGGCGCAAATTGCCAAGGGTCTTCGGGTCTCATCAGAAGTCCTGTACGTCCAAGCGGGATATCTCGAACAACGCCCGCACAGTCCCATCAGGGACGCGGTGTTGGCCGAGACGGCCATCAACGAACGGCAGAAGCAAGTACTGCTCGAAATCTACGACTCGTTCTGTCGCGAGAACGAGTCGTCCAGACCAGCCGCAGCGCCCGATTTCGCTGAATCGGCCGCAATTCCAGACACCGAGACTTCACTAGGAGAACAAGATGACTGACAAGAACGCCATCGACAGCGTCAAGACCTCGCTCTACGCTGCTGTCGGCGCAGGCGACCTGGTTGTCCAGGCCGTGGCCGATGTAGTCGCTCAGGTTCGTGAGCGCGCCGAGAACACCCAGGGTGACGTCAACGGCCGTGTCGACGGTGCCCGCGAGAAGCTCGCTTCCGTTCAGGGTGACGTTGCCGAGAGCGTCGAGGCACTGCGCGAGCGTCTCGCCGGCCTGCCGTCCGAGCTGCCCGAAGAGCTCGCCGAGCTGCGAGAGAAGTTCGCACCCGAGGAACTCCGCAAGGTCGCCGAGGCATACCTCAAGGTTGCCGGCGATCTGTACAACTCCCTCGCAGAGCGCGGCGAAGACGCAGTCGAGCGCATCCGCAAGCAGCCCGCAGTCGAAGAGGGCATCGCTGCTGCAGAGTCGGCACTCGGCGACGCCGTCGAGCTGACCGAAGACGCACTCGGAACCGTTGCTCGTCAGACGCGCGCCGTGGGCGAGCAGGCTGCCAAGCTGGCCGGCCGCGCTGCCGGACGCATCTCCGACACCGCAGAAGAGGTCGGCGAGAAGATCGCTGACGCCGGCGAGAAGATCGCCGACGCAGGCGACGAGGCAGCACTGAAGGTCCTCGACCTCGGTGACCAGGCAGACGAGGCTTCCAAGGAAGCTGCCGATCGCGTGACCGCTGCCGCTTCCGACGTCCAGGAGCGCGCGACCACCGCCGCCAAGAAGGCTGCTCCGGCCAAGGCTGCTCCGGCAAAGGCTGCTCCGGCCAAGGCCACCGCGCCGGCTCCGGCCAAGAAGGCTGCTCCGGCCAAGAAGGCCTGATTTTGCCCAGCTCCACCTGACGAAGGCTCCCGCGCTCAGCCGAGTGTGGGAGCCTTCGTGTTCGTCGGGAACCGGATGAGAACTTAGGATGTAGTTGTGACTCAAGTCGATGGGCTAGTCGGTCTGATCTTTCTCGCACTGAAAGTGCTCGCGTTGGTGGGTGCTGTCTACGCGATCGTTCATGCCGTCAGGCAGCGTCCGGACGCCTTTACCGCGGTCAACAAATTGACCAAGCCGATCTGGCTCGGAATTCTGATCGTTGCGGCGTTGATCCTGCTGGCGACATCCCCTGTCGGTCTCCTGGGCATCATCGCGGTTGTTGCAGTGTGTGTATATCTCGTCGACGTTCGACCGCGCGTGGACGATATCCAGCATGGCGGTTCCCGCTGGTAGGGGGCCGCGGTTTCTGCTCATTCGGTGACGCGGTTCCAGGTCACCGTGTGTTGCCCCACTCTTCGCTCCAACGCTGACAACGCGCGTTGTTCGAGTGATAGTGTCGGTTAACGGCAGTCACACATAGATTGCATCCGTCTGTCGTCAGCAGCAGTCAGGGGTAAATGTATGTCCAGTCGTTCGCGCACCACAGAGCTTCGAGTACTGGCAGGCGCCGTCGGAGTGGGAGCACTCGTCGCGGCAGTCGCTGGGATCCGTCATCGGCGATCCACGCGCGGGTTGACTCTTTCGAGCGACGTCGAGCCCAACGCACTCCTGAAGACTCCGACGCTCAAAGCTGATATCAGCGAACTGACCACCGACGACGGTGCGATCATCAATGTCCGGGCTTACGGTCCCGTCGACGGCGATCCGATCGTTCTCAGTCACGGCTGGACGTGCTCAACCGAATTCTGGTACCCGCAGGTCAATGCGCTTGCCGGTGAATATCGCGTCATCACCTACGATCAGCGCGGTCACGGACGCAGCACCGTCGGTAATCTTCCGCTCGGCCCGGACGTCCTCGCCGACGACCTTTCTGCCGTGCTGGCAGCCACGGTTCGCGAGGACAAGAAGGCGGTCATCGTCGGTCACAGCATGGGCGGGATGAGCATCATCGCC
This sequence comes from Rhodococcus sp. UFZ-B548, assembly GCF_903819475.1. Classification (NCBI taxonomy): domain Bacteria; kingdom Bacillati; phylum Actinomycetota; class Actinomycetes; order Mycobacteriales; family Nocardiaceae; genus Rhodococcus; species Rhodococcus sp. UFZ-B548. The sequence goes on along the minus strand of NZ_CAIJDS010000015.1, from coordinate 65,213 downwards.
TGGGCTGGTCGTCACCCCGACGAGGTCAAGAAGTACGCGTCGGCGGTCATGCTCGCGAGCACCGCGAGTGAAAGGTTGATCGCCGAGACCACGGTCATCCCACTGCCCAATCGCTTTCCTCGGGTGCCGGTCCCCGTGGGCCGCGCCATCCTCAGTTCGCCCGTTCCGTTTGTCTCCTCGGGCGCCATGACGAAGGCGATCCAGTACGTCTCGATGTCACCGAACGCGACCAAGGCCGAGATTCAGTTCTGCGAGAACATCGTTCGTGAGTGCAAGCCGCGTATTCGTGGCGGTTGGGGAGCAGCGCTGAGCACCCTCGACATTCACGAGGGACTCGACAATCTCGAAGTGCCGACCACCGTGCTCGTCGGTTCGCTCGATCGGCTCACTCCGCCGGTCCATGCGCGCAAGCTTGCGCAGGTCCTCGACGACGCCGGCAACCTCGAACGGTTGATCGTGTTGCCGGGCGTCGGTCACATGTCGTCGATCGAGAACATCGACGAGTTCGACAAGGAAATCGTGCGACTGCGCAATCTCTAGCGCAACGCAGCTCTAGCTGAAGACGACCGTCTTGCGCCCGTGGACCAGAACCCGATCCTCGAGGTGCCAGCGCAGTCCGCGTGAGAGCACGAGCTTTTCGATGTCTCGACCCTGGCGGACCATGTCGGCGACATCGTCGGCGTGGTCGACGCGGATCACGTCCTGCTCGATGATCGGACCGGCATCGAGTTCGGCGGTCACGTAGTGGCAGGTGGCGCCGATCAACTTCACGCCGCGGGCGAACGCCTGGTGATAGGGGCGGGCACCGATGAACGACGGCAAGAAGCTGTGGTGGATGTTGATCGCGCGGCCGGCCCAGTGCTCGCACAGTGATTCGGGAAGCACCTGCATGAAGCGTGCAAGAACCACGGCGTCGGGGTTGTGGGCGTCGACCAGGGCGCGGACCTTCTCGAAGGACGGTCCCCGTTCGGCCGGGTCCTTGGCGAACGGAACGTGGTGGAAGTCGATCCCGTGGCGCTCGGTGACACTGCGCAGGTCCTCGTGATTTCCGATGACGGCGCTGATCTCTGCCGGAAGTTCTCCGCCCGCGGCGCGGCCCAGGAGGTCATGCAAGCAGTGACCTTCCTTGCTCACGAGCAGCACGATCTTCTTGGGTGCGCCGGAGTCGTGAAGAGTCCACTCGGTTTCCGGACCGATCTCGGCCGCAACAGCTTTGAACCGTTCACGAAGCTCGTCGATGCTCATGCTCACAGACGACGCACGGACCGCCTGACGCGTGAAGAACCATCCGGTGTCGGCATCGGCGTGGTATGCGGCCTCCACGATCCATCCACCGACGTCGGTGAGAAAGGTCGAGATGCGTGCGACGATGCCCGTGGTGTCGGGGCAGCCGAGGGACAGAACATAGCGACGATCGTCGATCGAAGGTGCAGCGGTCATGCGGCCTAGTCTCTCAGGTGCGGCTGCGGCGACGGTCGCGTGGTGGTGTGCCAAGCTTTCCATCATGTCTGAAGCTGCACTCACTCGTTCCCAGGTTGCCGCGATGGTGGACCACACTCTCCTCAAACCCGAAGCCACCGCGGCCGATGTGACCGCCCTGATCGACGAGGCACGCAGCCTCGGTGTGCTGGCCGTCTGTGTCTCGCCGTCGATGTTGCCGATACGCGCCGACGGACTGGTGACGGCGGCCGTCGTCGGATTCCCGTCGGGGAAGCATCATTCACTGGTCAAGGGTGCCGAGGCGCGACTGGCCGTCGATCAGGGCGCAGCCGAGATCGACATGGTCATCGACGTGGGAGCGGCGGTCGCGGGCGACTACAGCGCTGTGCTCGCAGACATCCTCACCGTCCGTGAGGCGATGGGGGAGAGTGCGATCCTCAAAGTGATTCTCGAAACCGCTGCCCTGTCCGACGAGGCCATCGTCGAATGCTGCCGCGCAGCCGTGCGTGCCGGGGCGAACTTCGTCAAGACCTCCACCGGCTTCCACCCCGCGGGTGGGGCGACGGTCGAGGCCGTCGAACTGATGGCACGCACGGTCGGCCCAGGCGTGGGAGTCAAGGCCAGTGGCGGAATACGTACGACGCAGGCCGCACTCGACATGATTGCGGCCGGCGCCACCCGTCTCGGATTGTCCGGAACCCGAGCAGTATTGGACGGTCTGACCGACTAGGTCAGCAGGCCGCAGCTGTCCGGCACCGCCGAGGCGTTCTGGTTGTTCGCGTCGGCGACGGGCATGGCGTAAGCGCCGCCCTCCAGTGAGATCTGGATTGCGTCGTCGGTGACGGTCAGCTTGGTGGGCTTCATGTCCAGCGGGTACGTCTGCAGGCTGTCGGTGAGTGTCTGGACGATGCCGTCGACCAGGTCTGTCGGCAGACCCAATCCGAGAATCTCGGCGCCGACGGTCTGAACGTCGACCACGCCGTTGGTGACGGTGGGCTTGACCGTGAGCTTGGCGAGCCCGACCGGTCCGACGTCGAACGCGAGTGTTCCGGCGCTCGAGTCGGCGGTGACGCCGGAGACGAGCCCACCGAAGGTCTGCTCCTGCAAGGTGGCGAGAATGCCTGCGGTAGACCAGGTGACGTCGGCGCTGGAGCTGCCGATGGTGCCGCTGTTACCCGCCGAGGGCTGCAAGTTGATGTCGTTCACCTTCGCATGAACCTGCATTCCCGTTGCGGGGCCGAACGAAGAGTCGTCACTGTCGATGCTGATGTACGGCACCTTCTTGTCGACTGCCTGCAGGAGTACGGGCTTCCAGCTCAACCCGACGTCGACCTGGGATCCCAGTTCGCTCTGGAACTGATCGGCCATGCAGGTCTTCACCTGGTTGCGTACGTACAGTTCTCCACCGACGAGTGCCGCCACGAGCACGGCGATCACCACGAGAAGGATGACGAGCACTCGGTTGCGCGGACGAGGGTTGTTCGCTGCGACAGTCATTCGCCAGATTCTTCCCGACGAGTCTGAACGAACTCTGTGAATACGCACTTCCTCATTCCTGTGATGCGCGACACAGTCGCCCGTAGTCTGTTCGAAACGGCGTTTTCGACGGTCACCGGAGGTGGTCATGGCTTCGGACTACGAATCACTCGAGCTGCTTGCGCTGCGACAGTGTGGATTTGTCACGGCTCTCCAAGCGTCCGAACTGGGTTTCGGTCTGGCGTTGATGGAGGAGATGACGGAATCCGGAACATGGACATGTGAGTGCCGCGGACTCTTTCGCCTCGAACGCGTCAGGCATACTGCCTTGGACGAATTTGCGAAGTGGTGCACGTGGTTCGCCGGTAGCGCCACCGTCTCGCATTACAGCGCCGCAGATCTACATGGCCTCGGGCACCTGCAACCTCGCTTCATTCATCTCTCGACAGCGCACCCACTCGCGGCGCCGACCCGCCAAGTCGCCCTGCACCGACTGCCGCTCGCGGACGACGAGTGCGAACAGATTGGACCCATCCGCATCACCACGCCTTTGCGCACCGTGCACGACCTCGCATCCGGTGGAATTTCTCAAGTTCTGCTCAACGAAGTAGTCGCCGATGCGGTAGCGATAGGTCGACTCGACGCGCACGAGTTGTATCTCTCGTGTGAAAACGCGAGCATCGACGTTGCCGTCCGAGTGGAGTTGGCGCTCGCCGCAAGCCTGTAGTCGAGATTGATTTTCTATGCTTCTGCGACCTTCTGGCATCACGTTCGAAATCGAATATGACACCAATATCAGAGATTTGAAATGCGCTACTTCGGGGCGAATATTCTGACTTCAGTCCAGGTGGAGCGATATCTGGACCAGTACTTCGGGACTTTCGACCCATGATCGCTGCAGCTTGGTGATGTCGGCGATGAACTAATTCGGTAAAAAGCGTAGTTACTTTACAGTCAATGGGATAACGTCACGGCATCAAAAGCAGACGGACGCTCGTCCTGGACGGCTGTCTGCTCCCGTGTGCGAGAGGGATGTGGATGTCCGTGAGTGGTGTTCGTCGTGTTGTCGGTGGTTTGAGTGTGTTTGCTGTTTCTGCGGGTTTTGCCGTGGTTGCGGGTGTCGGGGTTGCTGGTGCGGCTCCGGTGACGGCGGAGTTCAATTCCGATGGGTACAAGGTGACTCGGACGATCAGTAACGGCACGCCGGCCGAGGGTGATGTGATCACGTCGAAGACGGTGTTCAAGCGAACTGCCGCGGTTCACAATCTGTATGCGGTGCGCGATTTTCATCCGGCGTGTATGACGTATGTCGATGGTTCGGCGACGGTGAACGGTAGTGCGTTCCGTGTCAACGAGGTGGCTACTGATTCTGTTCGGTTGAGTGCGGGTGCTACGGAGTGGCCGATGTGGGGCGGTGACGTCAAGACGTTCGAATTCCAGTATCGCGTCGGCGCGGATTGTGCTCGTGGTACCAATTTGTCGACGACGGTGCATTTCGACGGGACGGTGTTCGTTGACGACACGACGAATGGTCGTGGCCCGTCGATCAATGTTCAGAAGAACGTCTCGACGACGGCCGTGTCACCGGTCAGTGGCGCTCAGGTGGGGCAGCCGGTGACGTTGAGTGCGACGGTGACCGGTGGTGCCGACGGTGATTCGGTGGAGTTCTTCGACGCAGGTTCCAAGATCGGTGCGGGCGCGCTCGCCAATGGTGTTGCAACACTTGCCTGGACACCGACCACCCGTGGAGATCACTCGATCACAGCGAAGTTCGCCGACACGGCGCGTGCCGTCGGTTCCGCTTCGGCAGCGCTGATCGTGAACGTTTCGCAGGCCGATGCTCAGTCCAGTACGACGCTGGCGCCGATCTCGGGCGCGCAGGTCGGCAAGTCGACCACTCTCAAAGCGACTGTATCCGCGTCGGGCACCGGTGGAACGGTCACGTTCAAGGTCGGCGGCACGGTGCTCGCTTCGGTGCCGGTGGCAGGCAACGGTGAAGCGACCTACGCCTGGGTTCCGACGGTTGCCGGTGCGCAGACCGTCGAGGCTGTGTTCGCCGGCAGATCCGGCGTCACCGGGTCGAGTACCACCGCGAATGTGACAGTCGCCGAACAGCCCGCCGGAACAACTAGCTCCACAACAGATCTCAGCGTAGTAGCGGGCCAGGTCGGCGTTGCACAGACGATCTCCGCTCAGATCAGTCCTGCAAATGCCGGTGGCACAGTCACCTTCAAGGACGGCGAGACCGTCATCGGCACGGCTACGGTCGATTCATCCGGAAAGGCCAGCCTTTCGTGGAAGCCCGCAACTCAGGGTCAGCGAATTGTCGCGGCGGAGTACTCGGGCGCCGGCACGGTGACGGCATCCTCCGATCAGGTCTCCGTCCAGATCGCCGCACCGGTCGACGGTGAAGAACCAGGCAACGGCACCGGTTCGCTCGGCAGCCTCGGCAACATCTTCGGCTCCTAGCAATCGATACCCGGTGATGCCCCGCCCGCTTCAGGTGGTGGGGCATCACCCATATCCCTCACTTCTCGAGAAGGAAAATCTATGTCTGTAGGTTCTGCACGTCGTGCAGTTGCAGGTTTGAGTGTGTTTGCTGTTGCTGCGGGGTTCGCGGTGGTGGCGGGTGTCGGGGTTGCTGGTGCGGCTCCGGAGACACCGGGTTCGTTGACGTGGAATGCGAACAACTACGAATACACGCGGACGATCAGCAATGTGACTCCCTCCGAGGGCGAGACGATCACCGTGAAGACTGTGTTCAAGCGGAAGAACATCGTCGTGGATTACCTGTATGCGATCAAGGATGTTCATCCGACATGTCTGACGTACGTCGAGGGTTCGGCGAAGGTGAATGGTTCGACGCGGAGTGTCGAGTCCAAGGGTGCTGATTTTGTTCGTGTGAAAGGGTCACTGACAGAGTGGCCGCTGTACAACAACGACTCGAAGACTTTCGAGTTCAAGTACACGGTGGGCGCGGATTGTGCGCGTGAGGTGCCGTTGGATACTTCGGTGCATTACAACGCGTCAGTGACGAGTTCCGATTTCCAGAACAAGGGCCCGGCGGTGACGGTGTCGAAGAACATTTCGGCGACGACGCTGTCACCGGTCAGTGGCGCTCAGGTGGGGCAGCCGGTGACGTTGAGTGCGACGGTGACCGGTGGTGCCGACGGTGATTCGGTGGAGTTCTTCGACGCAGGTTCCAAGATCGGTGCGGGCGCGCTCGCCAATGGTGTTGCAACACTTGCCTGGACACCGGCTGACGTCCGAACCCACAGCGTGACGGCCAAGTACCTCGGTAATGCAAAGGTGGCGACCTCCACGTCGTCAGCTGTCGACGTCGTCGTGTCCGAAGCGGACAAGAGCACTGCAACCGCGATCACCGGTCCCGCAAGTGCAGTTGCAGGTGAGTCCGTGACCGTCGAGGCTACGGTGTCGCCTACTCCGGCGGGTGGCACGGTGCAGTTCAAAGACGGTGCAACCGACCTCGGCGGCGCTTTTGCGGTCGACGCCAACGGCAAGGCGTCACTGGCGAATTCCTATGCAGAAGGCGCACATTCGATCGTGGCGGTGTACTCCGGTTCCGGTGTCTACCAGACTTCGACGTCGGCGCCGCATGCGCTGACAGTCGCTCCGGTGGTGGTCGAGGAGAACACAACGACCACCCTCGTCGGCCCGTCGACGGCGTCGACCGGTGAGGCATTGTCGTTCACTGCCTCTGTCTCGACCGGTGTTGCAGGTGGCACCGTGCAGTTCAAGGAAAGTGGCAGGGATCTGGGCTCCCCGGTTCCCGTGGACGCAACCGGAAAAGCGACAACCACGCCGATCTTCAACGTGGCGGGTGAGTACAGCATCACCGCAGTGTTCTCGGGTTCGGGTAACTACCTGGGCTCGACATCGAACGCCCAGACCGTGAACGTCAAGGCGCCGGCTCCCACCGACCAGCAGACCCAGACGGTCTTGACCGTTCCGGCGGATGCAAAAACCGGTACGGCAGTTGGTCTGTCCGTAACCGTCACGCCGACGCCGGTGGGCGGCACAGTGCAGTTCAAGGACGGCTCGGGCAATCTCGGCTCGCCGGTGCCGGTCGTCGAGGGCAAGGCGTCGATCATGCACGAGTTCGCGAGCGTCGGTACTCACGACATCACGGCCGTCTACTCGGGTGCAACAGGATTCCTCACCTCTACCTCGGCCGCTCACTCGGTTTCGGTCACGGCTCCGGCCGCGGAGGATCAGGAAACGTCCATCACCGTGAGCGCTCCGGCGTCAGCGGTCAAGGGCGCGAAGGTTGATCTCGTTGCGGCAGTGGCACCTACGCTCAGCGCAGGAACCGTTCAGTTCATGGACGGAACCACCCCGATCGGTGGACCGGTTGCGGTAGTGAACGGCAAGGCCACGCTCTCGCACACCTTCACCGAACTCGGTGATCGCCGAATCACCGCGGTGTTCAGCGGAACCGACGGCTACCTCGGTTCCGAGACCCAGACTGCAGTCACCGTCAAGATCACGGCAGAGTCCGACGGCGGAGAGCCCGGCAACGGCGGCAGTTCGACAGGTTCGCTGGGAAGCCTGGAAAACATCTTCGGGTCCTAGCTCGACGCCTGCACACAGACGCCTCGCCGCAGAGACAACTTCTGCGGCGAGGCGTTTCCCGTCTGCGAGTTCAGGGGTTCGGCGCTACGACATGCCATGGCACCGTCAGGATGCAGTCGCGAAGACGTCGTCGCGCGGGCTGCACGGGAATTCCTTGCGCCCGAAGAAATTCCAATGCGGCAGCCCAGCGATGTCGAGGTCCGAAGGAGGCGTGCGGCGCGGCAGTTGCCCAGGCTCGATCGGCAGCGCTGAGCAGTGCATGGATCGGCTCGCCCGGAACGTTGCGGTGGATGAGAGCCTTCGGGAGACGTTCCGCGATGTCGGAAGGGCGATCGATGTCGAAGGGATCCCAGGCCAGTGTCAGGGTCAAGGGACGATCGGCGTCGAGAAGCACCCAGGCGCAACGCCTTCCGAGCTCGTCGCAGGTTCCGTCGAGTAGCAGTCCGCCGGGGGCGAGGCCGGACTGAATGTGCGCCCACGCAGAGTCCACGGCGTCTTCCGGATACTGCCGGAGGACGTTGAAGGCGCGTACGAAAACGGGTGTGAGACCGGCCAGTTCGAATCCGCCACGGGCGAAGCTGACACCGTCACGACTCTCGACTACGCGAGCCGGGTCGATCTCGAGCCCGATGACGCGTCGATCCCGCCGGACAGCGGTGAGGCGGCTTGCCATCTCGAAGGTGGTGTCCGGCCTCGCCCCGTACCCGAGGTCGACGATCAACGGATCGGCCGCGTTGTTCAGGGCGTGCGCGATAGTGCGGTTGTGGACGATCCACCGGTCACTTCGTCGCAGTCTGTTGATCCCCGTCGTGCCACGGGTGATGACCCCCTCGATCTTCGGGGGTGGAGCCTTCTTCACGTCGGCTTCAGCGTGCGGCGAGCCAGGTCGCGGTGACCTGGGCTTCGGTGCGGAACAGATCGACGAGGTTGATGAGCATGAGCTGTTCCAACTTCGCGCCGATGAACGGTATGAAGACCTTCGCCTCGGACGTGGTTCGCAGCGTGGACCCGGTATCGGTCGCGAACAACTCCATGGTGCCGGACAGATTCCCCGGCCCGGCCGGGATGGACGCTTCGTACGTTCCGGTCACGGTGTCGCCGAAGGCGCCGTACGACTCCTTGCGCGTGATGACCAGATCCTTCTTCATCACCGTCTGAGCAATGTCCGGCAAATCGGTGCGCGGGAGAATGTGGTGCAGCACGAGATCGATTCCGGAATCGGTGACCTCGAAATGTTCCACATGGTTCTCGGAATGCTTGCGCATCTCCTCGACGCGGGCCTCCCAGTACGAGCGGTCCGCCAGTGCCGCGTAGACCTGCTCGGGGGAGTGCTGATAGCGGGCGGAGTAGTCGATGCGGCGAGCCATGATCGGAAAGAATACCTGTTACGCGCTGTGACAAGCCAAATTGGCCGTATCCACAACTATCGCCGCCCGCAGGATTTTACTTAGCGATCCACTCCCGGGTGAAGTCCTGTTCGGCCTGGATGAGCCGGACAACCTCGTCGACGATCGCGCTTTCGATCTTTCCGCCGAGGAACGGGATCTTGACCTCGACCTCACCCTCGATTTCGAGAGTGGCGGAGTTCTCGTCGCCAGTCAGGACCTGCGTGCCCTCGATACGGGCGGGAACACCGTCGACGTGGGCGGAGAAGGTGCCAGTGGCCTTGCCGTCCTTGAAAGGAGCCATCGTCTCACTGCGCTTGATGACGATGTCGCCGTTGACGACCTTCGACACCATGCTCGGGAGATGCTCGGCGGCAATGATCTGCGACATCGTGACCGCGACGGTCTCGTCGCGAACGGTCAGCTCTTCGATCGTTGCGCCGGGACCACCGACAGCGACGATTCGGTCGCGCCAGTACTGCTCGGAGGTCACCGCCTCATGGACCTTCTCGGCGGGGACTGTGTACTTCGACGAATGCTCGATGCGACGGCTCACGATTGTGGAGGCTACCGTTTATCGATGTGTGGGACGTAACCATTGGCAGACGCGTCGTGGAATCAGGCGCTTTCGTGTCCGAGAACGTTGACTTGTCGGGATTGACGACGCTCCGAATCGGGGGACCGGCGCGGCTGCTCGCCGAATGTCCGACGACGCAGTCGTTGATCGACGTCGTGACGCTGCTCGATCGCGAGCAGATCCCGACGCTGATTCTCGCCGGCGGATCCAATCTCGTGATCTCCGACTCGGGATTCGACGGAGTTGTCGTTCGTGTGGCCAACACCACCGTGAGCCTCGACACGGACCGCGTCGTCGCCGAAGCGGGCGCGGTGTGGGACGAAGTAGTCGGTCAATCGGTCGCCGCGGAACTGGGTGGCCTCGAGTGCCTGTCCGGGATTCCGGGCTCGACCGGTGCGACGCCGGTGCAGAATGTCGGCGCGTACGGCGTCGAGGTGGGCTCGCGGCTCCGGCAGGTTCAATTGCTCGACCGACGCAGTGGCGAAGTGTCGTGGGTCGAACCGTCGAAACTCGAATTGGGTTACCGGTCGAGCGTTCTCAAGCATTCCGATGCAGCAGTGGTTCTCGCCGTCGAATTCGATGCGTCGACCGACGGACTGAGTGCCCCGCTCGCGTACCGCGAACTGTTCACCGCACTCGGGGCCGAAGAAGGCGAGCGGTTACCTGCGTCGCAGGTCCGCGAGGCAGTTCTGGGTCTTCGGACGGGTAAGGCGATGGTGCTCGATCCGTACGACCACGACACTTGGAGCGCGGGTTCCTTCTTCACCAACCCCGTGGTGCCGGACGACAAGCTGCCCGCTGTGCTCGGAGCAATAACCGAACAGCTCGGAGACGTCACCGTGCCGCAGTTCCCGGGCAGTGGTGGAACCAAGCTCTCGGCCGGATGGTTGATCGAACGGGCCGGATTCTCGAAGGGTTATCCCGGTGAAGATGCACCGGCCAGGCTGTCGACGAAACACACCTTGGCGTTGACCAACAGAGGGTCGGCAACGAGCGCGGATGTGGTCTCGCTCGCGCGGACAGTGCGCGACGGCGTCGAAGCCGCGTTCGGTGTCCACCTGGAACCGGAACCGGTAACTGTGGGCTGCACCATCTGATTCCTGACGGAGCCCGCAGGTAGCCTGTTGAAGTGCATGAGCTGGGTGGTAGGAGAAGTCGTTCGCGTCTTGTTGCGTTGGTAGCTGTATTGCTCGCTGTGATGGTGGCCGTCGTCGGCTGCACGATCGGTGGCAAGGACGGACAGGGCGGCGCGGCGGCCGCCGAGCCAGCACCGGTGGCGACCGTGGTGTCGACGCCGGCGCCCGGCACCAAAGATGTCAGCCCGGTCGCCCCCGTCTCGGTGGCGGTGACCCAGGGAACGCTGTCCGACGTCAGCCTCAGCAATGCGGCCGGTAAAGCCGTTGCAGGACAATTGTCGCCTGACAAGACATCGTTCACCGTCAGTGAGGCACTCGGCTACGGCACCACGTATTCGTGGTCGGGCTCGGCAACCGGGACCGACGGTAAATCCGTGCCAGTCCAAGGGAGCTTTACGACGGTTGCCCCGGAGTCGACCACCGGCGCCACCCTCAACATCGCCGACGGCCAAGAAGTTGGTATCGCGGCACCGATCACGTTGCAGTTCGACAACTCCGTCGTCGACAAGGCGGCCGTCGAGAAGGCGCTTGTCGTGACCACCGTGCCGCCCACCGCCGGATCGTGGGCTTGGCTGGCCGACGACAACGGCGGATCGCGGGCCCATTGGCGTCCGGCCGATTACTGGGTGCCGGGCACGACTGTCCATCTGGACGCCAAGCTCTACGGCTTGAACTACGGCGGTGGCGCCTTCGGCGACCAGGATCTCACGCTCGACTTCACGATCGGTCGTAGCCAGATCGTGAAGGCGAATGCGCCCAGCCACCGCATGCAGGTGGTGCGCGACGGTCAGACGATCATGGACATTCCCGTCAGCTACGGCGAGGGAAACGAACCTCGCAACGTCACGCGCAGCGGCATTCACATGGTGACGGAGAAGTACGAAGACTTCATGATGTCCAATCCGCCGTTCTACGAGAACGTGCGTGAGCGTTGGGCCGTGCGCATCTCCAACAACGGCGAATTCATCCACGCCAATCCTGAGACCACCGGGGTGCAGGGCTCGTCGAACGTCACGAACGGTTGCATCAACCTGTCGACATCCGACGCGCAGGAATACTTCGGAACCGCCCTCTACGGTGACCCCGTAGAGGTGACCGGCACGTCGATCGACCTGTCTCCTGCGGACGGCGACATCTACGACTGGGCAATCGATCTGCCGACCTGGAAGTCGATGTCGGCACTGCCGTAACTCTGTACTGCGGTAAATCCGTGGATGAGGGAACCGTCCGGGCTCTGCTTGCGTCTGTACAGGTAAGTGCTGTCGGCTCGGGGGAGTCCGACGGGGGTTTTCGACTTCAGGGGGACAGCGGTGGGCATTCCATTTCTGGAAGACGTGCTGGGAAGAATCTCCGAAGCGACGCAGGCCGTGCCTCCTGGCGTGGCGGCATTGCCAGTTGTCGGCACTCCCATCGCGAGCGCAATCGCTACATCTGCTCTGGTGCAATCCATAACCGACGACCGCGGCGCGTTCGACGACGAGATGGCTGCTGCGACCGTCGACGCCGATGTGGAGCGCGCACGAGCCTGGGGTGAGCGCGATGCCCTCACCGCCCAGACGTCGTCGCTCGAGTACAGCGAACACGCAATCGTGGACGACGATCCGTTCGATGCGATGTCGCACTCCGAAATCTTCGACCACGTCAACGAGATGAATCCGGCAACCCTGAGTGCGATCGGTGAGGCTTGGAAGGCCATTGCAGGCCGGGTCGAAGCCGGCATCGGGAAGTTCCAGAACGACGTGAACGGTGCGATCACCGAAGGCTGGCAGGGGCGCGGCGGCTCGGCTGCGCTGGAAGCAGTGCTGGCCTACTCGGCTGATGCGGGTGAGCTGAAGGTGCGGGTCGATCTGATCTCGAACAAGATCGAGGAGGCGAAGATCGCACTCGACGAGGCCAAACGCTCGATTCCGGCCCCCGACGGCGCCTCGACGGTCGAGAGGTTTCTCAGCATGGTTCCCGGGGCTACATGGAAGCAGGCCCAATACGAAGCCGAAGAAGCCGAACGTCAAGCGCGCCAGGTGATGAAGGACGTGTATCTGCCGTCCATGAAGCGTGCGGACGATCAGGTGCCGATCCTCCCGGCCGCATTCAATCCGGTCACCGGCGATGGAGGGGCTGGAAGTGGCGGGGCTGGAAGTGGCGGCGCATTCGGTGGTGGTGGTGCCGACGGCGGGAACTTTTCGGGTTCAGGAAACGGGCTCGGCACGCCATCTACATCGGGTGGCGGAGTCGGTGGGGGAGCGGACGGTGGAAACTCCGGCGGGGCAAACCCGCCCGGACACGGTTCCGGTCAGAATCCGTCCGGCACCGATACCGGAAATGGTGACAACCGTAGCGGCGTTGATGCCCAAGGGAATCCGAACGTCGATGCAGTTCGATCCGGAACCGGTTCCGACCCGGCCGGGACCACGGCGGCACATGCCGGTCCACTGTCCGCCGGTGCAGCGCCAGATGGCCTAGCTCGTGCAACTCCGAATGGCGCTCAGCTTGGTTCCGGAACGCCGTCAGGCCTGGTAGGTAGCGGTTCGGGTGGTGGTCCTGCTGGTGGAATCGGTACCGGAGGCTTCGGGCCAGGTGGAACCGGAGGTGGCGCTCTCGGCCCTGGCGGCGTGGGCGGCCTCGCCAATGGCGGGCGTGGGGGCGTCAACGGAGCTGGCGGTACCTCGGCGACGGGCGCGCAGAGCGGTCGGGGCGCGATGGGTGGCGTCGGCGGCATGGCACCGGGACGAGGGCAAGGGCAAGACGAAGACAACGTTCACGACACCCCCGGCTACCTCGTCACAGTCGAGAACGGCAACGCCCTGGTCGGCGACCTACCGATGGTCTCCCCGGCGGTGCTGGGCGAATGACCACCATGCAGTGGCAGTTCACCGGCCTCGAATTCCAGATTCTCTGGGAAGCGGTCGGACGTGACCGACTCCCGTACCCGCTGCGGTTTCGTCCGACGGCCGAAACCATGAACGAGCTGACAGAAGAGCGACGTCGAGCGGGAGCACACCTGGCTTGGTTGCTCGACGATCGGCTGCATCACGTTCTCGGTGCTCTTGCGAATCCTGATGCTCGCGTTGAGGTTTCCGGTTTTCACGGGCAGAACATGAGTACGGTGACGCGATTGCACGGCGTTGTTGCCGGCGACCTGGGGGTGCTCCTGACTCAACTGCCCGGCAGGACTGTCGACTGTGGCTCCGACGTGGTTTTCACCGTGGTACGCCCATCGGCAATTCCACGGATGCTCGTCGATCACCTGCCGACCTGCCCCGCTGGATCGGAGCGTGGTGTGAGCATCGAAAGGCCGAAAACTTCCGGTAGAGCGAGCTTCCTGAGCAGTGCCGCCGGTGCGCGCGGGAGCGAGGAAGTGAGCAGATTCTTCGGCCGAGAGCGGACCTCGATCGGTGAAGTCACCACATACCCGGGAGGAGCAGTGGACAGCAGACCGACAGACGACGGCATAACGTTCCACTGGTACGACTATGCCGGAGATGGTCGGTACATCGTCACCGCTGATGAAACCGTAAGTGCCCGTAGCGCTTCCACGGAAATGACGGAGGCCGAGATTGCACGCAATCTCGGCCTCGTCCTGCACCGGGTGATTCGCACTGGTTAGTCAGAACGATTCGAACTAGCTGGTGGTGCGGTGGAACCGACCGGGGCTTGCCTGATCCCTCGGCTTGACGATGATCTGATCGAGGTTCACATGTGACGGCCGCGACGCGACAAAACCGATGATCTCGGCGATGTCCTGCGCCACCAACGGTGTGATTCCCTCGTACACCTTGTCGGCCTTGTCCTGATCGCCCTCGAACCGGACGAGTGAGAACTCCGTCTCGACGGCTCCCGGCGCGATTTCGGTCAGTCGAACGGGCTTGCCCAACAGTTCACCACGCAATGTCCGATGAAGGACGGCTTGAGCGTGCTTGGCGGTGGTGTAGCCCGAGCCGTTGTCGTATGCCTCCAGCGCGGCCACCGAGGTGATGGTCACGACCAGACCGTCACCCGAATCGATCAGCTTGGGCAGCAGTGCCTTCGTCACACGCAACGTGCCCAGAACATTGGTCTCCCACATCCACCGCCAGTCGTCCAGATCGGCGTCCAGGACTGTTGCCAGACCCTTTGCACCACCCGCGTTGTTGACCAACACGTCGACACGTGGGACCACGGCCGCGAACGCGTCGACGGAATCCTCGTCGGTGACGTCGAGTTCGAGAGCGGTACCACCGATTTCCTCGGCGATCTTCTCGAGACGATCGACGCGGCGAGCACCGATCACGACGTGGAATCCCTGAGCTGCCAGGGTGCGGGCGGTGGCCTCACCGATTCCGGAGCTGGCTCCGGTGACTACGGCGATGCGGGCATCGGAAGAAATGGTCATGATGCAATCGTAGGGCTAGTCGGCGGCATACTCTGCTTCCCGTTCGATGGATTCGATGTGACGACGCGGTACTTGTATCCGACCGGGTGTGTAGGTGACGGCGCGCAGCGCGCCGCTGTACCGGAAGGGACCATGGCGTCGTCGTACCTCCCACGACACAGGTCCCCTGGCGTCGACACCGACCGAGATACCGGTCCACGGCGCCATTCCCACCAGTTGTACTTGCCCGAGCAGCTGGCCCGCGTGAATGCCGTCGACGCTGACGTGGAGATCCCAACGCAACCGCGGTACCACCGTCACCGACAGCTCGATGCGTTCGGTGCCGAGCGCCAGCGGTCCGGCGTCGACAACGGAGTAGGAACCGAACGCGTTGTACCCGAGATGCAGGTGCCCGTCCTCGACGTAGAGAAGGTACCCACCCTGCGGATCGCCATGGGCGACAAGGACACCGGCGTCACCTTCGCGGTAACCGTCGAGTTCGACCGTGATGTCGAAGTCGCGGAACCCGATCAGCTTGGATGAGCGGTAGCGCTCCAGCGGGGGCGTTCCGGCAAGTAGTCGCACCGGGCGTGAGAGTGCTCCTTCCTCCGGACGGCGAACCGCGCCGACGGTATTGCCGAGTAGAGGAAACACGGTGTTCGCCCACGCCGAGTGGTCCCAGGCCTCGGCGAGTTCGCGAACCTTGTCGGGAAACCGTGATGCCAGGTCGTCGAGCTCGGTCGGGTCGGTGCGGACGTCGAACAACTGCCAGTGCGGTTTGTCGATGTCCGCCGGGGTGAGAGCCAGCAGTTTCCAGCCGTCCTTGTAGTAGCCACGGTTGCCGGTCATCTCGGTGTACTGCTCGGTGTGAGTGCTCGGAGCGGCAGACGAACGCAGAACGGACGCGGAAGACACCCCGTCGAACTCTTTCACCGGGAGCCCGTTTCGCACACTGGGTGCGTCGATTCCGGCCAGTTCGAGCAGCGTAGGGGTCAGGTCGGTGACGTACGCGAACTGGTCGCGAATCCCGTTGTCGTCTGCTCCGGGTTTCAATCCAGCGGGCCAGGACAGGAGAAAAGGAACACGGATCCCGCCGGCAAAGGATTGCCCTTTGTAGAACCGGAACGGGGTGTTGGACGTCTGTCCCCATCCACGTGGATAGTGGACGCCCAATTCAGGTCCGCCGATGAGGGATTCGTCGTGGGGGACATCGCCCACCCAGTCCGGATCCTGAATATGCGCGAACTGTGCGAAGTAGCTTCGGGTCCCGTCCGAACCGCCCTCGGCGGTGCCGCCGTTGTCGGAGGTGAAGACGATGATCGTGTTGTCGAGCTCGCCGAGTTCGTCCAGGGTGTCGACGATGCGTCCGACGCTCTGATCGATCGAGTCGACCATCGCCGCGTACACCTCCATGTAGCGGGCGAACCTGGACTGCACTTCCGGCGTGAGTGATTCCCATTCGGGGACGTCGAAGCCGGGTTCGGAGTTTCGCGGTGCTTGTTGCGTACCTTCCGGAAAGAGGCCTTGCACGAGCTGAGAGGCGAACCGCGACTCGCGGATTCGATCCCACCCTTCGTCGTAGCGGCCGCGGTACTTTTCCTGGTCGGCAGGCTTGGCCTGCAACGGTCCGTGCATGGCGACGTGTGCGAAGTAGAGGAAGAACGGCTTGTCCTGATCGTGGGCGCGGAGGTCCTTGATGTACCCGACCGCTTTGTCGGTCAGATCGTCGGTGAGGTAGTACCCCTCGGGGTACTCGTCCACGTCGACCACAGAATTGTCGGAGATCAGTTGATTGGGATAGTAGAAGGAGTTGAGGCCTTCGAGTGAGCCGTAGTAGCGATCGAAACCGCGCTGCGTCGGCCAGGAGTCACGACTTCGTCCCGGGGCCAGGTTGGCGTCGCGTACGAGGTGCCACTTGCCGACGGCATAGGTCGCATAGCCCGCGCCGCGGAGGATTTCGGGGAGTGTCTGGACGTCGTCGGCCAATTCCAGACGCAGTCCGGGGTAGCCCGGATCGGCGTTGGCGACAAAACCGTACCCGGCGCGGTGCGGATTCAGGCCGGTGAGAAGAGCTGCGCGCGACGGCGAGCAGAGGGGCGTCGTGTGGTAGTTGGTCATCCGAATGCCCTGCGCGGCAAGGCGGTCGAGGGTGGGAGTCTCGATCTCGGAGCCGAACGGCCCGATGTCGCTGTACCCCATGTCGTCGATCAGAACCACGACGATGTTGGGTGATCCGGGAATCGGGGTCGTGGAGGTGGGCCACGACGGGGTCGAATCGGCTGCGGTGCGGCCGATTCGACCCTCGAAGCCTTCGTATCCGCGGGCGTGCGGAGGAGGGGCGGAATCCGGTGAAGTCATGGGAGAGTCGAGGCGCCTTCGATGATCGAGTATTCGGAAGCGTCGCCGGCGATGCTGCGGCTTCGTTCCCCGTGGATGTTGACCGGGATGTCGCCGGCAAGGGTGATGCGCTCCAGACGCCGGTACTGATCGTCGTAGTCGGCGATCGCGTAGTGCTGGGTGGCGCGGTTGTCCCAGATCGCGACGTCACCCGCTTCCCAGTTCCACCGCGTCGTGTACTCGAGCTTGATGGCGTGATCCTGCAAGAGCTTGAATACACCGTTCGACTGTTCGGTGCTCAACCCGACGAAGTTCTTGACAAAATGTCCGAGGACGAGCGTGCGTTCTCCGGTTTCGGGGTGGACCCGCACCACCGGGTGTTCCGTCTCGAAGTACGTGGACTGGAACTCCTCGCGGTAGGCGGCCGTGCGATCTTCGGTGAGCCGCTCGGCGCTGGTTGCCGCATAGTCGTAGACGTTCGTGTGGCGAGCCCAGAGGTTCTCCGCGAGCGCCTTGAGCGGATCCGGCAGTCCGTTGTAGGCGGCTACCCCCGACGCCCACGTCGTGGAACCGCCGTATTCGGGTAGCTGCACCGCGCGCAGGATCGAAGCCTTGGGGATGCGGTCGACGAAGGTGACGTCGGTGTGCCAGCTGTTGGCCTTGCCCAGGTCCGAGTCGATGGGCAGAACTTTTGCGCCGTGCGACTTCACGGTGGGGTGGGCAGTGGTCGGGGTACCCAGCAGCTGGGCGAACTCGTACTGCGAATCGTTGTCGAGGTGGTCTTGCCCGCGAAAGAAGATCACCTTGTGTTCGAGAAGTGCTTGCCGGATGAGGGAAATCGTCGCCGGGTCGAGATGCCCGCCGAGAGTGATTCCGTCGATTCGGGCGCCGATATGCGCGCCGAGGGTGGTGACAGTGCCGCGAGCGGCGTCAACGGCCGCTCCGTTCGTTGATGCCGAATTCGTGAGGGTCGGCTTGGCGAAAGCTGTAGACATGGTGCACCTTTCGTGGGGAGTGTGCCCACCCAAACACGCGAGATTTCGCCCCGACAGGGTTGCGTTCAGTGTGATCGTTACCGCACCTGATTTGTGAATCTCGGTGAAGCTGCTACTTTTGGAGCCATGTCGACCGACCAGCCTGCCGCTTTGCGGGTCACCTATGTGACCGCTGCGCTTGGTTCGCGTCTGCCTCTGGCGCGAGAGCTGTGTTGTCGCCGCCGTTCTTTCTGCAGCTAATTTCTGCGCCTTTTCTGTCTATTTCTTCGTGTGACCAGTGGAAACGCTGATTTCTCGGTCGACAGAGATATGCGCCTTCTCCTCCTTCTGCAAGGGACAGCCATGTCGACACCCACAATCTCCGCCATTCCGAACATCCGATCGCGAACCGCGCTCTCGGGAACCCGGACCCGTACCCAGATAGTTGCGCCCGAACTACGCATCGCCGACGGTCCGTCCGCGACTGTGTTGCGCATTGCTCGATCCCGTGGGCCGCTCTCACGTGACACTGCGGCAAAGGCATCAGGGCTGAGCATCGCCACCGTGAACCGGCAGGTCACGAGCCTGCTGGACCTCGGGATCCTGCGCGAACGCGCGGACCTGACGGCCTCCGGAGCAATCGGGCGTCCGCGAGTTCCGTTCGAGGTCAACCACGAGCCTTATCTGACAGTCGGCATCCACATCGGTGCCGTCGTCACCAGCATCATCGCCAGCGACATTCGTGGAAAGGTGCTCGGCGCCGTCGAGATTCCGACGCCTGCCACCAATTCTGCTGTCGCGCTTGCCACCATTGCGCGCTCGGCCAAATCCTTTGCCTCGCGGTGGCACAAGCGTCGTCCGCTCGCCGTCGGCGTGGCCATCGGCGGTCGCGTCGATTCAGCGACCGGAGTCGTCGATCACCCGCGTCTGGGATGGAAGGGCGCCAAGGTCGGGTCCATCATCGGAGCCGGCTTGGATCTCCCTGTATCGGTAGCCGCCCACGTCGAGGCGATGGCCGCGTCGGAACTACTGCTCAGCACCGACCGTGCCGAAGCCCCGACGCCGGGCACTACCGGCCTGTACTTCTACGCTCGTGAAACTGCCGGCATCGCAATCACTTTCGAAGGGCGAGTGCACACGCCGTCCAGCGGACCCGGTTCGATCGCGCACCTCCCCACCGGTTCGTCCGCACGGTGCACCTGCGGAGCCGTGGGTTGCCTTGAAGCGACGATCAGTGACCGCGCCGTAGTCGCGCAGGCTTTGTCTTCGGGCGCCGTGATCCAGGGCAGCGAGCGTGTCACGATCGCGGACGTCTACCGGGCCGCGTCGTCGGGTTCCATTCCGGCACACGAGCTTCTGGTTGATCGAGCACGCGTCCTCGGCCGGACAGTGGCGATGCTGCGTGACCTGTTCAACCCGGATCGTGTGATTCTGGGTGGTCAGGCATTCACCGACTATCCGGCCGGGGTGCCCCATGTCGCCGAGGCTTTCTCGACGGCATCCTCCTTGGAGCGTAAGGACATTCGAATTACCGGTTTCGGCAATCGGGTTCAGGAATACGCTTCCACGGTCGTGTCACTGAGCTCACTGTTTGCTGATCCCGCTGCGGCTATGCGCCGCGCGTCGGCCGTCTGACTGCGAAGAGGGCAGTCAGAGTTCCGGTCGATCCAAGACTCGCAACCATGATCCGTCGGGCTGGCGGCGCGCGACCTGCGTGCGCCCGCCGGTTCCGTCGGAAGGTTTGGTCGAGGTCATGGCCAGGTCGCCGCTGATCACCGTCGGTAGAGATTCCTCGACGGTGAATCTCGGTGCAGCTGCTAGCATCTGAGAGATCACCTCGCGGATGGCTTGGCGGCCCACGGTGAGGGATCCGGGAGGGAAGGCCATCACCGCATCCTCCTCGTAAAGTGCGGCGACGGCGTCTGCGTCACCAGCGTTGGCGAACTGCACGAAAAGCTTCGCGATGTCTTCCGGGGTTCCGGCCTTCTGAACGTCATCTGTTGTTGTCATGCTTCCATCGTTCTAGTACTCCGGCGATAAGTCCAAGATCTAGTTTGTCTCGCAGCTAGAATCAGCAGTTATGGAACTTCGGCAGCTCGAATACTTTGTCACGGTAGTGGAGGAAGCCAACTTCACTCGCGCCGCCGAGCGGCTTCACGTAGCCCAACCGGGTGTGAGTGCGCAGGTCAAACGGCTGGAACGTGAGTTGGGGCAGGAATTGCTCGATCGTAGTGGTCGAACCGTTTGTCTGACCGACGCCGGGCGAGCTGTCCTCCCGCACGCCTACGCTGCACTCGCTTCCGTTCAGAGCACCCGCGACGCTGTCGATGCCTTGAACGGACTGGTTCGGGGTTCCGTTTCGGTCGGGATGGTTACCGCCTGCGCTTCCGCCGACCTCACAGATCTGCTCAGTCGGTTGCACAACAAACACCCCGGACTGGACATTTCGCTGGCCGAGGACGATTCGCGCAGTCTGCTTGCCGGAGTGTCGGACGGAACCTTCGACATAGCCGTCATCGGGGTGGCGGGCAAGCTGCCGGAAGGGCTCGAATCGAGGGTGATCACCGACGAACGACTGGTGGCCGGAGTGGCGGCGGATCATCCGCTGGCCGAGGTGTCGTCTCTGCCGTTTGCCGAACTCGCGACGCAATCGGTCATCTGTCTGCCGGAGGGAACCGGCATCAGAACGTGTCTGGACTTCGCGTGCGCCGCAGCCGGCACCAAGCCGACGGTTGCGCTCGAGGCAAGCAACCTCGGCATCATCGTTTCATTGGCAGCGCAGGGGCTGGGAATGGCCGTGCTTCCGGAGTCGACAGTGGGGGAGTTGCATCGGATCGATCTCGAACCGGAAGCACGATCTCGGCTGGAATTGGTCTGGCGTTCGTCGGGCGGCAAGAATCCGGCGGCCTCTGCTCTCATCGATCTTGCGAGAGCTGTTCCCGCCGAGTGAGTTCGGCCTGCGCCCGATCCAATCCGCCGTGCTCGAGAGCAGCCAACCTCGACCTGTCCTTCCAGACGATGGTGCCGCGTCGCCGGACGATGACCGACATCGTTCCACCGAGATGCTCGAGCGCTCCTGGCACGTTTCGACGCTCGGCAGGTATCGGAACAGGAAGTATGTGTGCGTCGGCGATGGGTGCGGTCCCGTCGATGTCGACGCTCCACTTCCGGCTGTAACCCCGAAGCGTCCAGCGATCGTCGGACACCGTCGTCTCCACCTGTGACGTCAGAGGATTACCCAGCCGCAACACCGTTCCGTCCGGTAGCGCGGCAACGACGGCGGTGACTTCGGTGCGCAGAGGTCCGGCGCTGACCTGTCCGCCGGCAAACGCCACGCAGGCTCGAGGATCGGTGAACCCCTGTGCCTGTCCCCACCACCAGGATTCCGGGAATCCTCCCTTTCCCCAGTTCTTCTCGCCGTACACCTGCGCTCCGGTGAGATCCCAGCTCTGTCCGTCGATGACGGCGCTTCCCTCGACCCGGCCGCCGAGCAGCCACGGATGCCAGTACTGATTGAGTGCGGGAACTGATTGGAAGTAACTCGACCCCCCGAAGCGGCGGTGCGGCCAGAATCGCTGATTGCTGATGCGTACGTCGAGATGACTGTCGCCGAAATCGACCTGGAGTCGATCGGCATTGCCGCGGAAAGCGTTGTCGGCGTAGGCCCCCAGGATACGGGGATCGGCCGATCCATTCGGATGCTCAGCAGTGCGGAGGAATCCGCCTGGGTGTGCCGCGAGACCGAGCGTCGACCAGCTGCCGCCGTCGGCCTTGTTGATTCCGGCGAGCGCGATCACCACCCGTCCGCTGTCTGGCATCGTGAATCGCCAGAAGTAACCCTCCATCGCAACGTCATGGGAGGCAAGCAGATTGCCGTACGGCAGGGTGGCACCCGAGGCGCGGTACGCGGGAAGCTTCACGATCCCAGTACTGCCTGTGATGCGGTGACCTGAGCGACGAGGCGGCCCTCGTCGTCGCGGATCTCGGTCACCACCGCGACGGTGCTGCGCCCCGCGTGCAGTGGCCGGGCGGTGGCGGTGACCGTGCCCTTGCGCACGCCGCGAGTGAAGACGGTCGACGAACTGGTGGTGGACGTACTTGCGCCGGGCGGCAGATTGAGGAATGCACAGACGGCGCCGACGCTGTCTGCCAGCGTCATCAAGGCGCCGCCGTGCATTCCGTTGCCGGCGGTGGTGCGGTGGCTGTCCCAATCCAGATGGCCGACAACCTGTTCGGGTGCCGCGCTGTCCAACTGAATTCCGGTGTGAACTGCAAAAGGCATGCTCGCGACAAGTTGTTCGAGGTCCATGCCTACCGATGTTAACGAGCCGCCGAAACCTCCGTCGGGACTTCGGTTTATCGAGGGCGGTGACTCACAGGGGCAGGGCGGTTTCCGACAGCCCTTCCGGCGCGTTGCGACGACGGAACCACTCGGTGCCGAATGCCGCGGCGAGCTGCTCCGTCGGCATTTCGAGGAACGGGCCGAAATCGCCGACCTGCGTTGCGTGCGCGTACATGGCCGCGCGCTTGGACGAGATCACCGAACTGACGTCGACCGCGGTGGTGAGTTGGTCAGCCGGAAGCCCGAACGATTCGATGTCCGGCGGCTGCGCCTCCTCGGTCCACTCGGGGTTGGCCTGCATCAGCATCTTCATGTGATCGCGGTTGGTGGACGCCTCGTAGACGAACGGCGTGCCCGCGAGTTCTGCAGCACGAACGCCGACGTGGTGGACCTGGATGTGATCCGGGTGGCCGTATCCGCCGTTGGGGTCGTAGATGGTCAGGACATCGGCGTTCTCTTCACGAAGAACCTCGGCCAGACGCTCGGCGGCCTTCTCGACGTCGACGTTGCAGAACGCTTCCGGATTCTCGTTCTCGGGCGTACCCACCATCCCCGAATCCGGGTAGTGCAGAGACACGACGCGACTGGCACCCAACGCGTCGGTGGACGCCTCGAGCTCACGGCTGCGGCGCTGAGCCAACGTCTCGTATTCGTCCAACAGTCCGTCGGGGAATTCACCGAGAGCACCGTCGGTAGCGGTGACGACTACGACGCGGTGACCTGCGTCGGCGGCCATTCTCATCACGCCGCCCGTAGTGAAAACTTCGTCATCGGGATGGGCGTGGAAACACACCAGGACACTCATTCGCGCAATCGTAAGGCAAGTTACCGACAGGTCAACCCGAGCGCACAGTGAAAACGATTTGTCGAGTCGGCCTCGGCTCTGTGAACCTTGTTCAGTGCACGAGAAGCTGACATGAGCGAATCCACCAACAAAGGCCTGCTGAGCGCCTACCGCGAGATCTTTGCCGCCCCCGGATCGGTCGCCTTCTCGGCCGCCGGATTTGTCGCAAGGCTGCCGATCGCCATGATCGGTATCGGAATCGTGACGATGATCTCGCAACTTCGTGGTGACTACGCGCTCGCCGGCGCGCTCGCCGCGGTTTTTGCGCTCTCGTCGGCGATCATCGCGCCCGCGGTCTCGCGTGCGGTCGACCGCTTCGGACAGCGAGCGGTCCTGCCGATTGCCGCAGCCGTGAGCGTCACCGCGATCGGGGCGCTCCTGCTCGCAGTCCGGATGGAAGCTCCCGACTGGCTGCTGTTCGTTCTGGTCGTCCCCGGCGGCGCCACTCCGACGATCGGCGCGATGATTCGCGCCAGGTGGGTGGCGATCTATGTCGGAAAACCTCAGCTGCGCACCGCCTTCGCCTTCGAATCGGTGGTGGACGAGCTCTGCTTCGTGGCGGGCCCGGTCATATCGGTAGGTCTGAGCATCGGGCTCTTCCCCGAGGCTGGACCACTGGCAGGGTTGATCCTGCTGGTCACCGGAACCCTGCTGCTGGTCATACAGCGCGGAACCGAACCGAAGGTGCATCCGCGTCGACCCGGCCGCGGACGATCGGTTCTCGGTAACCACGTGATGTGGATCGTCATCGTGATCATGGTGATGCTCGGAACGATCTTCGGCGTCATCGACGTCGGCGCCATCGCGTTCACCAAGGAACAGAATTCGCCGGGGTCGGCGACGCTGGTCCTCGCGCTGTTCGCCGGCGGTTCGGGAATCGCGGGACTGATCTTCGGGTCGATGCACCCGGCGCGATCGCTGCGCGGGCAGTTGATGATCGCGTCCTCGGCGGTCGCCGTTCTCAGCGTCCCGCTTCTGTTGGTCGGAAACGTGGCCGCACTTGCGGGTGCCTACGTGCTGGCGGGCGCGACCATCGCACCGACGCTCATCATCGCGACAGCCCTGGTCGAACAGATCGTCCCACCGGAAAAGCTCACCGAGGGAATGACCCTGACGGTTACCGGCCTCGGCGTCGGCGTGGCGCTCGGGTCTGCGCTGGCCGGACAGCTGATCGATCGCTACGGCGTCCCGTCGGCCTACATGCTCGCCGTCGGCGCCGCAGTCGCAGCCTCTATCGTGACGGCATGTCTATTCGTGAAGCCGTCAGCGTCGACGGCACGTCCATCGTCTATCGAGTAACCGGAAATTCGGCGGGGACCCCGCTGGTGTTGCTGCACGGCTGGGCTCAGTCCTCGCAGTGCTGGGGCGAGCAGGTCCTCGCGGACCTGGCCGCGGACTATCGGCTGATCGCCGTCGATCTGCGCGGCCACGGTTACTCAGATGCGCCCGAATCCGGATACGACGATTCCGCGAACTGGGCCGGCGACGTCGCGGCTGTTCTTGCGGCCGAAGGCGTCACCGAGAACGCGATCCTGCTCGGCTGGTCGTACGGCGGTCTGGTGATCTGCGATTACCTGGCAGCGCACGGCACCGGCGCGGTGGCGGGCGCGGTTCTGGTCGGGGCGATCACCAGCATCGGGCGCGGCGAAAAAGGTGGCAAGGTCGGCTCGGCGATGCGTAGCGCAGTTCCCGGCGCGATGTCCGAAGATCCCCGCGAGGCGATCCGTGCACTCGGCGCTTTCGGCAATGCTCTCACCGGCCCACCCGAGGGCAAGGGTGCAGCGTCGCAGGCCTTGTTCGGGTACAGCCTCTCGACGCGTCCGCGGGTGCGCGCAGCACTGTTCAACCGTGCTGTCGGTCACGACGAGTTGCTTCGCAACCTGGACATCCCGGTCCTCGTTCTGCACGGAACCGACGACTCCGTCGTCGACGTGAGCGCAGGTAAGCACGCCGAGGAACTGATTCCCAAGTCCCAGGCGTCGTACTGGGAAGGCTGCAATCACGGCCCGTTCGTGGAGGATCCGACACGATTCGTGTCCGAAGTGCGAACCTTCATCTCGAGCCTCGGTTAGAGTTCGCGCCCGGTGAGGGGGCAGTATGGAGTCGTGACGCCCATGCACATTTCGCGCCCTCGCCGGGTGGCCGTTCTCTCGGTCCACACCTCGCCATTGGCACAACCCGGCACCGGTGACGCGGGTGGGATGAACGTCTACGTTCTGCAATCCGCCATTCAGCTCGCCAAACGTGGCGTCGAGGTGGAGATATTCACCCGCGCGACGTCCTCGGCCGACGCACCCGTGGTGGACGCCGCTCCCGGAGTGCGGGTTCGGAACATTGCTGCTGGTCCCTTCGAAGGGCTGGACAAGGCGGATCTGCCGACTCAACTGTGTGCCTTCGTCGCAGGAGTTCTGCGGGAGGAAGCGCGCCACGAGCCCGGGTACTACAGCCTGATTCACTCGCACTACTGGTTGTCCGGTCAGGTCGGCTGGCTGGCCCGCGACCGCTGGGGCGTGCCCCTCGTACACACCGCCCACACCCTCGCGGCGGTGAAGAATCTTTCGCTTGCCGAGGGAGACACCCCGGAGCCGGCAGCACGTCAGATCGGCGAGCAGCAAGTAGTCGCCGAGTCCGATCGCCTGGTCGCCAACACCACCGACGAAGCCAAGGCGCTGCACGAGTTGTACGGCGCAGATCCCACGCGTATCGACGTCGTGGCTCCCGGCGCCGATCTCACCCGCTACCGACCGGGCGATCGCGATTCCGCCCGCGCGTCGTTGGGGTTGGACCCGGGCGAGGTCGTCGTGACTTTCGTCGGCCGGATCCAACCTCTGAAAGCGCCGGACGTTCTGCTGCGTGCTGCCGCCGAAGTGATCAGCCGTCGCCCCGAGTTGCCGTTGCGCATCCTCGTCGTCGGCGGGCCGTCCGGAACTGGCCTCGCGCGGCCGGACGTGCTGATCGAACTGGCACGCTCACTCGGCATCACAGCGCAGGTGACGTTCTTGCCGCCGCAGGCTCCTGAGCGTCTCGCCGATGTCTACCGTGCCTCGGATCTGGTTGCGGTGCCGAGCTATTCGGAGTCCTTCGGATTGGTCGCCATCGAAGCTCAAGCCTGCGGAACTCCCGTGATCGCCGCCGACGTCGGCGGACTGGGAGTAGCCGTACGCAACGGGGAGACAGGCCTGCTGGTTCAAGGACACCGCACCGAAGACTGGGCCGGCGCCCTCGAATCTTTGGTGACAGCACCGACGCGCTTGGCCGAACTCGCCGCGCAGGCACCGCGTCACGCCGAAAATTTCTCGTGGGAACACACCGCGGACGGTTTGCTCGAGAGCTATCGCAAAGCCGCAGTCAACTACAACAACGGAACCGGTCCCAGCGACTTCTCGCCCCGCCGTGCGCGGGGTCTGTGGCGTCTGCGCCGGACCGGGGGAGTGCGTACATGAGCAGCATTTCGGACACCATCGAGCAGGCCCTCACCGAGCGTGAACTCGACTTCACCAGAAAAGACGACGCGCATTTCATCGTCGAACTTCCCGGTGAACACAAACTCAAGACGTCGACTCTGCTCACCGTTGGCAATCACGGTGTGCGGGTCGAGGCCTTCGTGTGCCGCAAGGTGGACGAGAACTTCGAAGGCGTCTACAAGTTCCTGCTCAAGCGCAACCGCCGTCTGTACGGGGTGGCGTACACACTCGACAAGGTCGGGGACATCTACCTGGTCGGCAAGATCGCGGAGCATGCCGTGACCGGCGATGAACTCGACCGAGTGCTCGGTCAGGTTCTCGAAGCCGCCGACGGCGATTTCAACGTCATCCTCGAACTCGGCTTCTCCTCGTCCATCAAGCGTGAGTGGGCGTGGCGGGTGTCGCGAGGCGAGTCGCTGGCGAATCTCGAACCGTTCAAGCACCTCATCGAGGAGGAGCCCGCGCAGAGCTGATCGAGCGGGGTGAGACACATCGCGGATGTGTCACGTAAAGTGACCTTTACTTGTGACTGTCGTCACGGAATAATACTGTTCCCGTGAGTCACAGTAAGTTGGTCACACCACCCCGCCGCGCAACTTTTCGAGGAGCACAGTGAGCTTCAAGAGTCCGTTCCCCGACGTTGAAATCCCCAACCTCAGCGTCTACGACTTCCTGTTCGGAAACACCGACCCCGCAGACCTCGACAAGACGGCATTCGTCGAGGGCAGTTCGGGCGCAGTCACCACATACGCTTCGCTGATCGCACAGATCAACGGCGTTGCAGGCGCTCTCGCAGCGCGCGGACTCAGCGTCGGCGACGTGGTCGGGCTGCATTCGCCCAACGTCCCGGCCTTCGGTTCCGTCTTCCACGGCATCCTTCGTGCCGGTGGCGTCGCGACCACGATCAACGCGCTCTACACCGCCGAGGACATCGCCAAGCAGCTCACCGATTCCAAGGCCAAGTTCCTCTTCACCGTCTCGCCGCTCCTGCCGCAGGCAAAGGCCGCTGCTGACCTGGTCGGTATCCCGGCCGAGAACGTGTTCGTACTCGACGGGGCCGAAGGCCACCTCTCGCTGCGTGATCTGCTCGGCGAGGGTGCAGCGGCGCCCGAGGTCTCCTTCGATCCGGCCACCCAACTCGCGGTGCTGCCGTACTCCTCGGGCACCACCGGCCGACCCAAGGGGGTCATGCTCACCCATCGGAACCTCGTGGCCAACGTCTGCCAGATCATTCCGCGGATGGGCATCGAGACCGACGACAAGATTCTCGCGGTCCTGCCGTTCTTCCACATCTACGGCATGACTGTCCTGCTCAACGCTGCGCTCTATCGCCGCGCGAGCCTCATCACGATGCCGAAGTTCGATCTCGTCGAGTTCCTGCGGATCGTCGCCGAGCAGAAGTCGACGTACATCTTCGTCGCACCGCCCGTTGCCGTCGCGCTGGCCAAGCATCCGCTCGTCGATCAGTACGACCTCTCGAGCGTGCACACCATCTTCTCCGGTGCGGCCCCGCTCGACGCGGCGCTCGGCAAGGCCGTCGCCGACCGGTTGAACTGCCACGTCCGCCAGGGCTACGGCATGTCCGAGATGAGCCCGGTCTCGCACGCGATTCCGTTCGACCGCGACGACATCGCGCTCGACACCTGCGGTCCGACCATCGCCAACATGGAATGCAAGCTCGTCGACCCCGGAACGGGCGAAGAGGTCGCGTACCCGGCTCTCGGCTCGGACGGCGTCAGCGAGCCCGGCGAACTGTGGTGCAAGGGCCCGAACATCATGCTCGGCTACCTCGGCAACGACCAGGCCACCAAGGACACCCTCGACGACGACGGTTACCTGCACACCGGTGACATCGCGACCGTCGACGGCGACGGCGTCGTCAAGATCGTCGACCGCCTCAAGGAACTGATCAAGTACAAGGGCTACCAGGTTCCCCCGGCGGAACTCGAGGCCTTGCTGCTGACCCATCCGCAGATCGCCGACGCCGCAGTGATCGGTGTGCTCGACGCCGAGGGCGAAGAGGTCCCGAAGGCATTCGTCGTGCTCCAGGACGGCGCCGAGTTGACCGAAGCCGACGTGATCACCTTCGTCGCCGAGCGCGTCTCGCCGCACAAGAAGGTCCGCCAGGTTTCATTCATCAGCACCGTGCCGAAATCCGCGGCCGGAAAGATCCTCCGCAAGGATCTGCGAACTGCGGAAGTTGCCCCGAGCTGATTTCCGGACAGGGTTGATCAAGAAGGGTTCCGGTACTCGTGCCAGGATGAACGCCATGAGTATCGGAACCCTGGTCCTGCTCCGCCACGGCGAGAGCGAATGGAATGCACTCAATCTGTTCACCGGCTGGGTGGACGTACACCTGACAGACAAGGGCATGGCCGAGGGCAAGCGCGCCGGCGAACTGCTCGCCGAGCACAACCTGTTGCCCGACGTTCTCTACACGTCTCTGCTGCGCCGCGCGATCAGCACGGCCAACCTCGCACTCGACGCCGCCGATCGCCACTGGATCCCGGTAGTGCGCGACTGGCGTCTCAACGAGCGCCACTACGGCGCTCTGCAGGGCAAGAACAAGGCGCAGACCAAGGAAGAGTACGGAAACGAGCAGTTCATGCTCTGGCGTCGTAGCTACGACACCCCGCCGCCCGCCATCGAAGCCGGCAGCGAGTACAGCCAGGACACCGATCCTCGGTACGCGAACCTCGACGAGGTTCCCTTGACCGAGTGCCTGCTCGACGTCGTCAAGCGTCTGATCCCGTACTGGGAGGACACCATCTCCCAGGAGCTGCTCGCCGGCCGGAACGTGCTGGTCACCGCACACGGCAACTCGCTGCGTGCATTGGTCAAGCACCTCGACGGCATCTCGGACGAGGACATCGCGGGCCTGAACATCCCGACCGGAATCCCGCTGCGTTACGACCTCGACGAGAACCTGAAGCCGCTCAATCCCGGCGGCACCTACCTGGATCCGGAGGCCGCAGCTGCCGGCGCCGCCGCGGTGGCGAATCAGGGCGGAAAGTAGCAACCCGATGATGTGCGTCGAGGCCCCCCGAACAGTGTTTTCGGGGGGCCTCGGCCAACAACAGATGAACGACGAACCAACGCCGTCCACCTGGCGGATTACGCGGGCGGGAACGTCCGAACCCGCCGTAACCGACACTTCGCGCGAACGTACGATTGCGCCGTGAGTGTCGTGATTGCAGTGCTGCTGGTCGTGGTCGCCGGCTTGGTCGGCTACCTCGTCGGCGGGGTGCTGGTACCCAGGCTGTCGTCGCGCCAGAGTCAGCGCTCGGACGAACAGACCGGGCTCACGATGTCTCAGGTTCTCGACCTCATCGTGTTGGCTTCGGAAAGCGGTATCGCCGTCGTCGACGGTTTCCACGACGTCGTGCTCTTCAACCCTCGCGCCGAGGAACTCGGCCTTGTCAAGAATCGTCTGGTCGACGAGAGGGCATGGCGTGCTGCTCAGGAAGTTCTGCGGACGGGCCAAGCCGTCGAGGTCGATCTGACGGCGCAGACCGCTCAGCGCGGCCGCGACAAGATCGCGGTACGTGGCACGGCCCGGTTGCTCAGCAAGGACGATCGCAATTTCGTGGTCCTGTTCGCCGACGACGATTCCGAGCAGGTCCGCATGGAGGCGACGCGACGCGATTTCGTCGCGAACGTCAGCCACGAACTGAAGACGCCGGTCGGCGCGATGAGTTTGCTCGCGGAGGCACTGCTCGAATCTGCTGACGACCCGGAATCGGTGCGGCACTTCGGCGAACGGGTGCTGGGCGAGTCGATTCGTCTGGGCAAGATGGTCACCGAGTTGATCGCACTCTCGCGCCTCCAGGGCGCCGAGAAGCTGCCGGATCTCGACGTGGTCGACGTCGACACCGTGGTGTCCGAGGCACTGTCGAGGTCGAATCTGTCGGCCGAGGCCGCCGGGATCACCGTCACCACCGACCATCCGAGTGGGCTGGAAGTACTCGGGGATCAGACTCTCCTCGTCACAGCATTGTCCAACCTCATCGAGAACGCTATTGCATACTCGCCCAAGGGTTCTCCGGTGTCCGTCAGTCGGTCGGTACGCGGCGACAACGTCGCAATCGCAGTCACCGACCGAGGAGAAGGCATCGCGAAAGCGGACCAGGAGCGAGTGTTCGAGAGATTCTTCCGCGTGGACAAGGCGCGGTCACGGCAGACCGGCGGAACAGGTCTGGGGCTGGCGATCGTCAAACACGTCGCGGCCAATCACAACGGCTCCATCGAACTGTGGAGCAAACCGGGAACAGGGTCTACCTTCACGTTGCAGATACCGGCACACGTGGAGTCGGACGACGACATCGACTCTGACGACGCGGGAACCGCCGGTTCCACGCGGATCGGCAGACGAGAACAAGGCAGTAGAGAAAACGGCATGGAGGCCAAACGATGACGAGTGTGCTGATCGTGGAGGACGAGGAGTCCTTGGCGGACCCGCTGGCGTTCCTGCTCCGCAAGGAAGGCTTCGAGACCACCATCGTCAACGACGGACCGTCGGCGTTGGCGGAATTCGATCGCTCCGGAGCGGACATCGTCCTGCTCGACCTCATGCTGCCCGGCATGAGTGGCACCGACGTCTGCAAGGCGCTGCGGTCGCGCTCCGGCGTTCCCGTCATCATGGTGACGGCGCGTGACAGTGAGATCGACAAGGTCGTCGGCCTCGAACTCGGCGCGGACGACTATGTGACCAAACCGTATTCGGCGCGCGAGCTGATCGCCCGCATCCGTGCGGTGCTGCGTCGCGGGGTGGAGAACGAGGCGGATCTCGCCTCCGACAACGGGGTGCTCGAGGCCGGACCGGTACGGATGGACGTCGAGCGTCACGTCGTGCAGGTCGCCGGTAACCCGGTGACGTTGCCGCTCAAGGAGTTCGACCTCCTCGAGTACCTGCTCCGCAACTCCGGCCGGGTGCTGACCCGTGGACAGTTGATCGACCGCGTCTGGGGCGCCGACTACGTCGGTGACACCAAAACCCTTGACGTACACGTGAAGCGGTTGCGTTCGAAGATCGAATCGGATCCGGCCAAGCCGGAACACCTGGTCACGGTCCGCGGATTGGGCTACAAGCTCGAAGCGTGATCGAACCTCGAGACGAATTCAGCCGCCCACACGATCGTGTGAGCGGCTGAATTCTTTTTGTTTACGTGGAGTCAGCCCTGAGCTTTGTTCTGAGCGATCGTGGTCGCCGGATGGACTGCTATGAGGCCGAGGCCGGCGCGACGCCTGCAGAGGCGAGCCAGCTCGTCGTACGCACGCTTTCCGAGAAGCTCTGTCAGTTCCGGCCCGTAGGACTGCCAGACCTGCCGCTCCCCGACATGAGCGTCGGGGGAGCCGGAGCAGTACCAGGCGAGGTCGTCGCCGCCCTCACCCCAGCCGCGGCGGTCGTACTCGGTGATCGTGGTCTTGAGGATCTGAACGCCGTCCGGCCGGTCGACCCAGTCCTGGGTGCGGCGGATGGGTAGCTGCCAGCACACGTCCGGCTTCACCTCGAGCGGCTCGATGCCCTTCTTGAGCGCCATGGAATGCAGTGCGCAGCCCTCGCCGCCGGCAAAACCCGGCCGGTTGAGGAAGATGCATGCACCTTTGTAGCGGCGGGTGCGCAGCGCGGGCTCGTCCTCGAGGTCGTCTTCTTCGACGTAGCCCTTCTTGCCGAGACCCTTTTCCATGAACTGCCAGTCTTCGGCTGTGAGCATTTTCACTGACGCATCGAGCTTGTCCTGATCCTCCTGATCGGAGAGGAAAGCGCCGTGCGAGCAGCAGCCGTCGTCCGGGCGGTCGCCGATGATGCCCTGACACGCCGGCGTGCCGAACACGCAGGTCCAATGCGAGAGCAACCACGTCATATCAGCGGAAATGAGGTGCTCGGAGTTGTCCGGATCGACAAATTCGACCCATTCGCGCGGGAAATCGAGATCGACCTCGGGGCTCGGAGTCATCTTGTGGGACCGGTCTGGGTTACCTGCTGTCACAAGGGCCGACGGTAGACCCAGTAACGTGGCGATGTGCGACTAGGGGTACTCGACGTCGGAAGCAATACCGTCCATCTATTGGTTGTGGACGCCCATCGGGGCGGCCACCCAACACCCATGAGCTCGACCAAGTCCACGTTGAGGCTGGCAGAAAACACTGACGACCGCGGCGATATCACCACGTCAGGGGCCGATCGCTTGGTGTCGACGGTCTCCGAATTCGCCGGTATCGCCAAGACGTCCGGATGCGAGGAAATGATGGCTTTTGCCACTTCCGCCGTCCGTGACGCCAACAATTCCGAAGCTGTGCTCGCCCGCGTCCGCGCCGAGACCGGAGTCAATCTCGAGGTTCTCTCCGGGGTCGACGAAGCCCGCCTGACCTTTCTTGCCGTGCGCCGCTGGTACGGCTGGAGCGCCGGACGCATCCTGAACCTGGACATCGGCGGCGGCTCGCTCGAACTCACCGCAGGCGGTGACGAGGATCCGGACGTCGCCTTCTCACTGCAACTCGGTGCGGGACGGTTGACGCGCGACTGGCTACAGGCCGATCCGCCGGGCAAGCGCCGGGTCGCTGTATTGCGCGACTGGCTGGACGCGGAGTTGGTCGGACCAGCCAAGGAACTGCGCGCCGCCGGCGACTGGGACCGCACGGTCGGGACCTCGAAGACCTTCCGATCGTTGGCTCGGCTCACCGGCGCGGCCCCTTCTGCCGCAGGCCCCCGGGCAAAACGGACCCTGACTTCCAGCGGACTCAGGCAACTCATAGCCTTCATATCCAGGATGACGGCAGCGGACCGTGCAGAATTGGAAGGAGTGAGCTCGGATCGGTCACAGCAGATTGTGGCCGGCGCGCTCATCGCAGAGGCAACCATGCGGGCGCTCGGAGTGGACGAACTGGAAATTTGTCCCTGGGCACTGCGTGAGGGTCTGATTCTGCGAAAGCTCGACACAGAAATGGGCGGTGAATTGGTGGTGAGTGCTTGATGACCGAGGACAGTCAGCAGATTTCCGTAGCGGAACTGCTCAAGCGGAACGGTCAGAGCGTCGAATCCCGAGGTGGACGACGCCGGCGCGGCGTAGCCGGTGGCATCTCCGTCGCCGAACTGACGGGTGAGATCCCGATCGTTCGCCAGTCGGGATCGCGCGCGGCCGCCGAGCCAGAGTCGGACGAACCAGCAGCCCAGCCTGAAGCAGCTGCGCCAGAAAACGCTGCACCTTCTGCGCCGGCCGAGGCTGTCGCGGAAACCGCCAAGTCAGCCGAACCGGCACCGAAGGTTCCCGCCGACCGCACCGCCGCCTTCGCCGTCTCGTTCGACGACGACGATGACGATGACGAGCCGCAGGCACCCAAGGCCGAGTCGAAGCCGGTTGCCACACCGCCGGTCACCACTCCGAAACCGACTTCCACGCCTTCGCCGGGACAGACCTCGAAGTCCTCGCCCGGACAGTGGGTGAGCCGGGCACCGCTCAACTCCTCGTCACCGACGCAGGTAACGCAGGAACCAGCACTGCTGTCGGGTCAGACCCTGGCGGGCGACCTGATGCGTCAGGAGCGCGCCGCAACCCAGTCGCCGTCGTTGCGTCCGCCGATCCTGCCGCCGCGTGTCCCCACTCCCGTCGTGAAGGCACCTGCACCGACTGCTCCTGCTCCGGCCGCGCCGGAAGAGAGCACCGAACTGATCGACAAGATCGCAGACGCGGATGCCGGCGAGGCCGAATCGACCGCCGTGGTCGATCTGGTCAAGGCGCCGGCAGTCGATGACAGTGCAAAAAAGTCCAGTGCCGTCGCGGAGTCCGATGTCGAAGCCGAACCGGCAGCGGAAGAGGCAGGCGAGCGTAACTCGATCCGTGAATGGGCAGTGCTTGCCGGTCAGGTGGTTGTTGCACTGATCGTCGGCGGCGCGATGTTCAAGGGCTTCGAGAAGCTGTGGGACATGCTGCCGTGGGTGGCGTTGGTGCTCGCGCTGATCGTGATCGTCGGCTTGGTGGCCGTCGTGCGGGTTCTGCGCAAGACGGACGACATCACGAGTTTCGTGATCGCGGTGGTCGTCGGCATGATCGTGACGCTCGGTCCACTGGCGTTCTTGTTGACCTCGGGTTGATCGGACGATGATCGGGGGATCGCAGCGCATGGTTCGTCGGCCGATAGCCGTCGGCTTGTCGACGGCCTCGGTATATCCGGAGAACACGGAAGCAGCATTTCGCTACGCCGCTGATCTCGGATACGACGGTGTCGAACTGATGGTGTGGGCCGAATCCGTGAGTCAGGACATCGGTGCTGTGGCTGCCCTCGTTCGCAAGTATGCGATTCCGGTGCAGGCCGTGCATGCGCCGTGTCTGCTGATTTCGCAGCGCGTGTGGGGTTCCGATCCGGTCGAGAAGCTCGAGCGTTCGGTACGCACTGCCGAAACCTTGGGAGCGACGACGGTGGTCGTCCACCCGCCGTTCCGGTGGCAGCGCAAGTACGCCGAAGGCTTCGCGGAACAGGTTGTCGATCTCGAATCGAAGAGCAGCGTCGTGGTGGCGGTGGAGAACATGTTCCCCATGCGCGCCGACAGCTTCTTCGGCGGCAAGGACAAATCCGCGGAGCGTCTGCGTAAACGTGGCGGTCCGGGGGCAGCGTTGTCCGCGTTCAGTCCGTCGTACGACCCGACCGATTCCGATCACGCTCACTACACACTCGACCTGTCGCACACCGCGACGGCGGGCATGGATGCCCTGGAGTTGGCCTCCCGTATGGGCAAGGGGCTCGAGCACCTGCACCTGGCCGACGGTCGCGGGGCGTCGATGGACGAGCACCTGATTCCGGGGCATGGCTCACAGCCGTGCGCGGAGTTGTGTCAGCAATTGGCTGCGAGCGAATTCAGCGGCCAGGCTGTCATCGAGATCAACACGCAGAACGCGCGCACCCGGCGGGAGCGGTCGTCGATGCTGGCGCAGGCGCTCGCGTTTGCACGCGAGCACCTGGCACGCTCAGCGGTGGCCGGCAAGTAGCGCAGCTTCGAACTGCGCGCGTACCTTCTCGACGTGTGCGTCGAGGTCTTTGGTCTCCCAGCCTTCGGTCGAGATGGGATCGAGCACCGAGACGTAGACCGGGCCTGGATGGGCGACAAGCGAATTGCGCCACATCCGTTCACCCGCATTGTGAATCACCACGGGCACGATCGGCACACCGGCTTGGATCGCCAAGTGAAATCCGCCCTTCTTGAAAGGGCCCAGGCGTGGCGTCGGAGAACGGGTGCCCTCCGGAGCTATGACTATCGAGACACCATTCTTGAGCTTGTCGACTGCCGGTTGCAGCGCAGCCTTCGCTTTTGTGGTGTCGGTGCGGTCGATGTAGGCGACGTCGAGCAGTGCGCCGACAGGCATGAACCGCGGATCGCTTGCCGCTTCCTTCTTCGCGACTCCGGTCACGTCACGCTTGATCACGGTTCCCAGGACCAACATGTCCAGGGAACTCTGATGGTTGAACATGAACACCGCCGGGCGGTGATCCCACACGTTGTGCTCGCCGTCGATCTCGACGTCGATGCCGAGCAGTGAGAGCGAGATGTCGGGGCCGTAGGTGCCGACCAGGTTCGCACCCAGTTGACGGTTGCCGGTGACGATGCCCGCCGACGCGCCGAGGGCGGCGGTGGCAGCAAGCGCGCCCATGGCGGTTGCCGTTCGGATCGTCGAGATCGGCGTTGCGCCTCGTTGCGGTTTACGCAGGCTGACCGAAGGCCAGTGATTGCGCAACGCGATCTTGGCCAGACCACGATCGGGATTCAACGCGACAGGTCGCCCGACGGCCTCGAGCATGAAGACGTCTTCGACACCGTTGGAGTACGCAAACGCGTTCTTCAAGTCGACGCCCATCTTCTCGGCATAGCCCGCAAGGGCATTGGCCTTGGCCGGCCCCCACAGAGCGGGCGAGGACAGTTCGCCGGTGAGCATGCCGTCGACGACTTCGGGCTCGGTGCACAGCACGTCTTCGATGTCGAGATCTTCGGCGACGTACTTGGCCTGGAACGGAGTCGCCGACGTGGCCATCACGATCGTGTGGCCGGCTCGTCGGTGCGCCGCCAGTAGCCCACGGGCTTCCGGGTAGATCATCGCGGCGATCTCCTGCTTGAACAACCGTCGGCCCCAGTCGTTGAGTTCCTCGACGGTACGGCCGCCCAGGGCGCGAACGCCGATGTCCATCAGCGCTCCGACATCAGCGCCACGGAACTGGGTGTCGATCGCGGCGCCGGTGGTGCGCAACAATTCGCCGACGCTGATATCCAAGCGTCGCAGGCGGTCTCGGTACACAACGCTGGCCGAGTACCCGCTGATCAACGTGCCGTCGAGGTCGAAGGCGGCGATCGTTCCGGGCCCGGGAGGCGCGGCTTCGATGGCGGAGTGCAGACGCTCGAGTCCGGTCACAGTCCTACTTCCTCGTTCTCGGCGGGCGCTCGGTTTGCTTCTGGAATGGTCACTACTGCTGCGGCGTCGGGCACGGGCATTGCCACCTGATCGAGCCGTGCATGCGCGAGTGCTCGGATATGGCGCAGACGTTCGACCTGGACCTTGATCTCCGCGGCAAACGCCAGGCGCCTGGCCCGGACTCCGTCGTCGTCGACTTCGATCAAGTTGCGGTTGCGCGCCAAATTCAGTGCAGTGGCGAACAACTCACCGGAGACCGATTCGTTGCTGGCGATCTGCTGCCGCAGGCGACGCTGATGTGCGACGTCGATGCAGTTGCTGATGAAGGACTTTTCGTCGAACGACGTCGAAATCGGCGCGAGCACAAGCTGATCGGCGACAACCTGGTACGCCTCGAGGAACGGTTGCAGCACTCGGTGCGCGAGGTACGGCCGCACCGTCTCGATCATGTGCTCGGTTCGTTTGTCGGCGGCCATGACGGTTTCCCACTCGGGATCGATCAGGGTCAGCTCGGTTCGCATCTCCTGCTCGAACGTGTCGCGGTCGCTGAAGAAGAACTCGAACTTCATCAGGTCGCGGATGCGCTTGGCCTCGGCCCAACCGTCTCCGACGGGATCCTCGAACCGCTCTTCGACGGCTGCCTGGAGCACGAGTTCGGTGATGGCGCGCACGACGAGAAAGTGAATTGTGTTGTTGCGGTAGAAGGCAGCAACAAGATGCTGGTCCTTGCCGAGGTAGAAGACCTGCTCGCCGCCGCGATCGAAGCGCTCGAGCACACCGGAATCTACGTGTGTCTGCAGGGCCTTCTCGATGACACGCGGATCGGACAGTTCGACGTCGCCGGCGATCGGAAGATTTCGCGCGGTGATGTATCCGAACAGCGGCGTGAGAATCGCGGTGAGTTCACGAACTGTCAACGCCCGGTCTTCGATTCCGAGGAACGCCAACATCGCCAGTGAAGACACGGTCACCGGTGTGACCTCGTTGATGCGGTGACACACCTCGATGCCGGCCTTTTGAATGGCGAGGCGCTGATCGGTTTCCTGGCTGAGTGCGTCCGCGAGTGAGAGCGGCCGGCCGATGGTCACGTGCGCGACGCCGTTGCGTTTTCCCTGTGCGCGTACGTAACCCACCATCCAGCGCAGGCCTTCCGGTGTCTTCTCGGCGCCGAGTGCCTCGGCAGCCATTGCCCCGACCTCGTAGAGCTGGTCGTAGCTCAGCGCGACGGGGACGAGGTACACGTCGGATGCGCCGCTGACCTGAAAGGCCTTGGTCAGGTAGGTCAGGAGACCGAAGCGCGGTGGGCGTAGTTTCCCGGTACGCCCGCGTCCACCTTCGATGTACCACTCCAGATTGAAGCGTTTGGTGAGCAGGTAGCGCATGTACTCGTGCATCGACCACTTGTAGACCTCGTCGTTGCCGATGCTTCGACGAATGAAGACGGTGCCGCTGCGCTTGAGGATCGAGCCCATGGGCCAGAAGCTGATGTTGAGGCCGCCCATGACGTGATTGAGCGGCAAGCCGTTCGCGATCAATGCCGGACGCAGGACGAGGGGATCGAGGTACGAACGGTGACTGGGGAGGAAGACCAGTGAGTGTTCCTTGTTCAGCTCACGGAGTTCCTCGAAGCGGCTCGTGTCCACGTCCAGCTTGTAGGCGCGAGCGAAGTAGCGGCCCAGGCGATCCCACACCGCGATGGCCTGGCGACTCTGGGTGGCAACCATTTCTTCGAGAGCTTCACGGGCGCGGCGGTCGACTTCGGCGACGGCGATGTTCAACCGGTCGGCCAAAGCCATCACCTCGGTGGTGAACCGGCGGGTGTCGGTGATCTCGTCGACGACGAACCGCGACACCTTGTACTGGCCACCCAGAAGGCCCAATTCGGCGCGCTCGAGTGCGAGGGCGGCCTGCCGTCGGATGAACTCGGGTAGTGAACCGCCACCGCTCTTTTCGAGGCGACGCTCGAGATCGCTCAGTGGTGCTGGCTCACCTTCGATGACCTGGCACCGTGAAGGGTCGGTGCGCAGGGTTCTGCGTTGCGCACCGCGTCCGGGGTGGAGGGGATCGCGTGGTGCCAGCGCATCACGCAGTCGCACCGCGACGTTGTGTTTGGTATGGGTGTCCGGAATCCACACCACGCGAAGCGGTGCGAGCATCGGGTCGTCGGTCCGAGCCGCCAGTTCTGCCAGGGTCTTGTCGGTGATGTTCACGGTGACCGGCCGAGCTTCGGATGAGGTTGCCTTGTCGGCAAGCCACTTTCGCAGCACGCCGGCTTCGGCCTCTGTCATGGTTTCGGTGAGGTACACGCGCGGGTTGGTCGTGTTCTCGCTCATGACTCACGCACCTTCCGTTGTGACTCCGAGAGCCACGATCTCGTCCAGGCTCTCCTGCAAGCACTGCATCAGCAGCGCGGGCTTCGTGATCGCGGCGGTGTCGAGATTGATTCCGATGCAGCACACCCCGACGTGGGAGACCAGTGTCGCCATCGCCGCGCAACCGGGCGCCGGGCCGAATGGGAACATCCGCTCGATCTTCGCTCCGGCGAGATAGACCGGTACCGGTACGCCGGCGACGTTGCTCGCCTGCAGGTCCAGTCCTGTCGACTGGGACAGATACCAGTTCGCGAGTAGATAATTCGGCAGGCGAGCGAGGATCGGGGCGGCGACGTCGAGAGCGTCCAACGCGGGTTCCTCACGCAGACCCAGAACGATTTCTCGCACCTGCCTGATGCGTTTGGCCGGATCCGTTTCGGCGACCGGGCCGTTGAAGCGAACGGCTGCAAACCGGTTGCCGCCGTTGGCATCCGCGCCCGTGCGCATGCTGATCGGCATACCCATCGGGATGCTCTCGACGGATTGTCCGAAGGCTTCGTGGTAGCGATGGAAGCCGCCGAGCAAAGCGGCGACGTAAGCGTCGTTGAGTGAGCCGCCGGCAGCTTTTGCTCCGGCCTTGAGCTCGGGAACACCCACTTCGAGAGTTCCGAACCACCGTCCGAGACCACGATCGTGGAGCAGAGGGGAACCGGAACGAGCTGGGGGAGTGACGATCTTGCGGAGTGAATTGGCGTACCCGAGGACCTCGGAAGCCGTGCTGAACGGACTCGAGATCGCCGTGGTCGCAACATTGGTGGCGCCGCGAACCAGCTTGGCGATACGGGAGGGCGCACGCCGGATCTCGCTGACGACCTCCTCGCCGAAGGCGCCTACCGACGACAGGTGCTCCGGAGCCGGCGGTGTGCGGTCGGGCTTGTTCGGAGTGGGATCCGGGCGCCTGCTGTGCAGCAGCGTCATCATCTGGATGCCGCCCATGCCGTCGGTGATGGAGTGGTGAGTCTTGACCACGAACACGGCACGACCGTCGTCGAGACCCTCGATGAGCAGCGCGCTCCACGGCGGCCGAGCCTTGTCGAAAGGTTCGGTCGCAAGGTGACGACACATGCGCAGTGCGTGATCGAAGTCCGCCGGTGCAGGCAAGCGGACGCGTCGTAGGTGGTAGCCGATGTCGAACTCGGGATCAACCGACCACACCGGATTGCCCAGTTGCATCGCCGGTTCCACCGCGCGCATACGAATACGCGGAACCACGTGCGATGCCCACTCGACTGCGTCGAGAAGTCGATCCCAATCCGGAGCTCGATCGAGAACCTCTACCGCAACGATCGGTGAGCGCAGTTGCGGCTGCGCCTCTTCCATCCGCCACATGCCCGTCTCGAAGTCGGACATCGTGCGGTTTGCCCCCCAGGCAACCGCGGAAAGGTCGACGTCGACCGCGCTCGGAGGAACAAATGGATTGCTGTTGGCCATACGTCAAGAACTCCCTCGGTCTGCGGATCCACCCCGCGCATCTCTGCTTCTAAGTGTGGACCCGTGACAGTGGGCGCGTCCCGGTTTCGGTGTCAGCCGACAGGTGTGACGTTCGTCAGTTAAGGGCTAATCGGACATGCCTGGAAATTCGACCAGCGTTCACGAGGTGACGCCGACGGCTTTCAGAGCTATCTCGCGGTAGAGAACACTGACTTCGCGCGGAGTCTGCGGTCCGTCGAGTCGATACCAGAGGACGACGGACTGACACATGCCCAGCAGTGCGCGGCCCGTTCCGGTGATGTCCGGGACCGTGAACTCACCGCTGTCGACGCCTGCCGTCAAAACGTCGACGAGTAGATTCTCGAGCTTCTTTCGTTTGGCGGCGTAGCTCTTTCGTTCGGCGTCCTCGAGGTACCGCAGTTCGGAATCGAGGAACGCGATGTCGGAGCGACTGGTCATGTGCAGAACACACGCCTCGACGAGATTGCCGAACTGTGCCGTCGGCGACGGTCCGGCAGCGTCGACCGCAGCGCTCGCGCGTGCGGTGACGTTCTCGATGCCCGGTTCCATCAGCGCGACGAGGATGCCTTGTTTGTTGCCGTGGTGGTAGTACAGCGTCGGCACGGTGACACCGGCACGTTTTGCGATGTCACGAACCGACGCTCCGTGGTAACCGAGTTCGTGGAACACCTCGAGTGCGGCGGTGAGCAGGGGAGTCAGCGTCAGTGGTTCGACGATGCGCCACTGTTCGTCGGGTTGAGCCCCCGACTGCAAATCCGTCATTCCGCCTATTCGCTCCGTTCGGAAATTTCTCGTGGTGTGCGCAGAGAAGGTTCAACCCTAGCGCAAGGCGTGTCCTGCCTACCGATGCTCGGCCACCATTGGATAGCATCACTATCCAGTGGTGGCCCGAGCGAGTTGGACGGAGGAGCGGTGAAGGTTTCCGAATTGGCCGCACAGTCCGGCGTTGCATTGGCCACGATCAAGTACTACCTCCGTGAAGGTCTGCTGATGCCTGGTGAACCGACCAGCGCGACGGGAGCGAGGTACGGCGAACAGCACGTCCGGCGACTCGCGTTGATCAGGGCGCTGGCCGGGGCGGGACTCGCGATTCCACGGATTCGTGCGGTGCTCGAATTGGTGGACAGTGACGAGCGATCCGAATTCGAGACTTTCGGTCGCGCGATCGCGCAACTACCGCCCTACGTCGATCCGGTGCCGGATCAACAGTTCCCCAGAGCTCGCAAGGTTCTGGAGTTTCTCGGTCAGGTCTACGAGCCGAGGTACGTGGCGGTTGCTCACCTCGAGCGTGCACTGATCGGTCTCGAGGATGCCGGACTGAGCCTCTCGGACGAGCGATTGCGCGCCTACGGCGACCACATCCGAGGAATTGCCGAAGTGGAAATCGAGCTGATGCCCACCAGTACGACGAAGGAGGGCGTTCGCCATGCCGCTTCGACCGAGGACGGCATTCGCTATGCAGTCCTCGGAACCGCCATGTACGAACCTGTCCTGACAGCATTGCGACGCTTGGCGCACCAGGACTTGGCCGCACGACATTTCCCGCAACACCGAGAAAGCACCGAACAGGAAAATCGATGAGCACCAGTCCCTTTCAAGATCTCAATCGCCTCACCTCGCTCGGCGACGGGCGATACACCGCAACGATCGATCCGATCTGGACCATCGGGCCGAAAGTGCACGGCGGCTCCATGATGGCTGTGTGCGCCGCTGCCGCGCGTCAATGTCTGCGAGACGGCGCAGGTGAGAACGACTCGCTTCTGAAGATGCAGCCACTCGCGGTGAGCGCCAACTATCTGTCCGCCCCCGACCCCGGTGAAGTCGAATTGGAGGTGATCGTCCGAAAGCAGGGACGCCAGGTCGCGTTGTTCGACGTCGAGTTGAGCCAGGCGGGACGCAGCGCTGTTCGTGCGGCGGTCACGCTCGGATTCCCCGATGACGGCGACCCCACCTTCGTCACTGCCTCGTCGATCGACGACATGTCACCGGAACCGCCGGAGAGTGCGGTGGCCGTCATCGGCGATCACCCGATGGCGCAGGTCGTGCACGTCGGGCAGGGCTGCGACATGCGAATCGACACCACCTCGGCGCACTTCCTGACCGGCAGTCAAGGCGAGGCCGAGGTCAGGATGTGGGTTCGTCCTCGACCCGAGGACGAGAACGACATCGACACCGCTGTGCTGTTCGCGATCATGGCGGGCGACATCAGCGCGCCCGTGACGATGAACCGCGGCCTGTTCGGGTGGGCGCCGACCGTGCAGTTGACGACGTACCTGCGCCGACTGCCGACGCCGGGATGGCTTCGCGTGCGGGCAAGCTCGGATGTTCTGGGCAGCACGTGGTTCGAAGAGGATCATGCTGTTCTCGATTCGACGGGCGCAGTCGTCGTACAGAGCCGACAATTGGCGATGATGCCCCGCTAGGGTCGATCGCTGCGGCCGTGGCAGGCTGTTCGCCATGACAAGAATTGCGATTATCGGTGGCGGCAAGATCGGCGAGGCGCTGATCTCCGGGCTGTTGCAGGCCGGCCACGCCATCAAGGATCTGGTTGTCGCCGAGCAGTATCAACCTCGCGCAGACGAATTGATCGCCGAATACTCCATCCGCGTCAGCACGATCGCCGACGCCGCCGAGGGCGCAGACGTCATCGTCATCGCGGTCAAGCCCGGCGACGTCGAATCAGCGCTCACCGCGTTGACGAAGGTCGATCTGGACGGCGACCTCGAGCAATTGATCGTTTCCCTTGCGGCGGGTATCCCGACCGGGTTCTTCGAAACGCGTCTGCCCGCAGGGTTCCCGGTCATCCGCGTCATGCCGAACACCCCCATGCTGGTCGGGGAGGGCGTGAGCGTTCTCTCGCCCGGACGGCACGTCAAGGCCGAGCATCTCGAGCTCGTACGCGGCATCCTCGGCAGCGTCGGCAAGGTGGTCACGGTTCCCGAATCGCAGATCGACGCGGTCACTGCTGTCTCCGGTTCCGGCCCGGCCTACTTCTTCTTGGTTGCCGAAGCGATGATCGATGCGGGAGTCGGTCTCGGCCTGACGCGCCCGGTCGCTACCGAATTGGTGGTGCAGACGATGGTCGGCTCCGCAGCGATGCTCGATCGCACCGGCGACAGCGCGACGGATCTTCGCGCCGCGGTGACGTCACCGGGTGGAACGACGGCTGCGGCACTGCGTCAGCTCGAAGCGGGCGGCCTGCGGACGGCGTTCTTCGATGCCTTGGATGCCGCCAAGTCGCGCTCGGCCGCGATGGGTTCAGCTGCGGAATAGTCGTCCGTTTAGCCACACCCGTCGCTTTAACCCCACCAGTACAGCTAAGCTCGACTTAGTACGTACGTGTCTGTTCCGCCGGAGGGGAAGCCGGCGGCGCGAGTCGTGCTGGAGGTATGTGGATTAATGGTGTCTGCAAACAAGCCGTCCATGGGTTCGTCCCACGACGGAAAGCCGGCAGTGGCCGGCACGCAATTCCTCACTGTTGCTGAGGTAGCAACTTTGATGAGGGTGTCGAAAATGACTGTGTACCGGTTGGTACACAGTGGCGAATTGCCCGCTGTACGAGTGGGCCGTTCGTTCCGTGTACACGCGAAGGCGGTACACGATTACCTCGAAACCTCGTACTTCGATGCCG
Organism: Rhodococcus sp. UFZ-B548; assembly: GCF_903819475.1. Lineage (NCBI taxonomy): Bacteria > Bacillati > Actinomycetota > Actinomycetes > Mycobacteriales > Nocardiaceae > Rhodococcus > Rhodococcus sp. UFZ-B548. Next base: position 20,445 of record NZ_CAIJDS010000015.1, on the reverse strand, counting down.
GCTGACCAGCCGGTTCGAAGAGGATGACCTCGGCGTGAGCCGAGTCGCGGGCACAGCGGTTGCTGTGCCGGAGGCTCGGTTTATGCCGAGTGAGACCACACCGGTACGATGAGTCACTGTCGTACCAGCAAGCTGGTGTCGTAAGGCGCTGAGCTAGTTAAAACGAGGGCCAGGCGCCAATTGCTTGGCGCAGGCGTACGTGACCGGCGTGCGCAGGAACGCTAGAGAAGAACGTGAGGGACACCCGCTATGGGTTCAGTGATCAAGAAGCGCCGCAAGCGCATGTCGAAGAAGAAGCACCGCAAGCTGCTTCGTCGTACCCGAGTACAGCGCAGGAAACTCGGTAAATAAGCAGTACCTGTTGATGCCCGCCGCCCCTTCCGGGGTGGCGGGCATCGATGTATTTCAGGGGAGGGGCGACGTATCTCAGGGGAGAGATGTGTCGGCCGTCTCATTGTCTGGGCGGTTTGTCTTGAATGGCCGAATTTTGGGTAGTCAGCGCGGGACCCCCTCTGCCCGTAAAGTGGGGGAAAATCGCGGGAGGGACGCTTCGGCAGAGCGCGTTTCTACTGGATATGGGGGTACTTGGTGGTTGAAGGTGACAACACTTCAGGGGGCACGACGCCTCGCGTCGTACTGGTGACCGGGGCGAGCAGATTCCTCGGCGGCTACCTGGTGACCAGGCTTGCGCAGAATCCGTCGATCGAGCGTGTCATCGCCGTCGACGCCGTCAGTCCGAGCAAGGACATGATGCGCAGAATGGGCCGCGCGGAATTCGTGCGAGCAGACATCCGCAATCCGCTGATCGGCAAAGTGATCCGAAACGCCGAGGTCGACACCGTCGTGCACGCGTCGACGCTTCAGAAAGCCCCCAAAGCCGGCAGTCGCGCCGCGATGAAGGACATGAACGTCATCGGCGCCATGCAACTGTTCGCGGTCTGCCAGAAAGCTCCGACGGTTCGCAAGGTGGTCCTGCGCTCGGCTTCGGTCGTCTACGGGTGCAGTGCGAAGGATCCCGCTCAGTTCACCGAAGAAATGAGTGCGCGCCGCCGGCCGCCGGGCGGATATGCCCGCGACAGCCTCGAGATCGAGGGGTATCTTCGCGGAATGGGGCGTCGGCGTCCCGACATCTCGGTCGGGATCCTGCGGTTGGCGCCGTTGATCGGACCTCAGCTGACTGCAACTGTCGGGCACTACGTCACCGCCCCGCTCGTGCCGACCATCGTCGGGCGCAACGCGCGTCTGCAATTGCTCCACGTCGAGGATGCGCTCGCAGCGTTGGAGAAGGCGACCATCGGCCACGCCTCGGGTACGTACAACATCGCCGGCGACGGAGTGGTGATGATGTCGCAGGCGATCCGCCGGGCAGGCAGGGTGGAAGTTCCGATGCCGCTCGCTCTGTTCCGCAGTGTCGGGAGCGCGTTGGTGGGGTCGTCCATGAGGCTCTACACCGACGAGCAACTCGAGTACTTCCGGTTCGGCTGCGGACTCGACACCACTCGCATGCGCAGCGAGTTGGGGTTCGAGCCGCGATGGACCACCATGCAGGCACTCGACGATTTCATGCGTGCGATGCAGACGCGCCGGATCATCAAGTCCGAGTGGATCGATCGGGCAGAGAATGCGTTGACCACCATCCTCGGCGGTGACACCGCCGAGGCGAGCGCAAGTGCAGACGTGATGCACATGCCGCTGTCGGGACGAAGTGCGGTGAAGGGGTGACTGACGTGGCGAAGGTAATTCCCCTGCGGCCCAGCGCAACTCACGCCGGAAAGTCGGAGGCTTCGCGTTCGCATGAGTCCGCCACCGGCGTGGAGCGTGACATCCGTGAACAAAGTCAGCGTCGACATCCGTCCGGAGTGCCGTCGGCGGCCGACCATGGTGGTGAGAGCACGTTCGTCGATGCGGCCAGGTCGGCGATCGTCGACCAGATCGCCTCGGCAGCAGAATTTTTCCGACGTCGGGTGTCCGGAGACTACGAGGTCGACGAGTTCGGATTCGACCCGCATTTTGCGGACAACGTCGTCATGCCGATGCTGCGGCCGTTGTTCGAGAAATGGTTCCGCGTCGAGGTCAGTGGGATCGAGAACATTCCCCTCACCGGGGGAGCGTTGGTGGTTGCCAATCACGCCGGTGTCATCCCACTCGACGGGCTGATGACGTCGGTTGCCGTGCACGATCATCATCCGGCGCACCGTCCACTGCGAATGTTGGCTGCGGACATGGCTTTCGAAATGCCGGTGGTGGGCGGACTGGCGCGCAAAGCCGGCCATACGTTGGCGTGCAACCCCGACGCCGAGCGTCTGCTCAACGACGGTGAAGTTGCGGCCGTGTTCCCGGAAGGATTCAAGGGCATCGGGAAACCGTTCAGTGAGCGGTACAAGTTGCAGCGGTTCGGGCGCGGTGGCTTCGTGTCGGCCGCAATGCGAACCGGTGTTCCGATCATTCCGTGCTCGATCGTGGGCTCGGAGGAGATCTATCCGAAGATCGGTGATCTCACCACACTCGCACGCGTTCTCGGTTTGCCGTATTTCCCGGTCACACCTTTGTTTCCGCACCTCGGGCCACTCGGCCTGGTTCCATTGCCGTCGAAGTGGTACATCGAGTTCGGAAAGCCCATCGTCACCGACACCTTCGAGAGCGGTGCAGCCGACGATCCGATGGTCCTGTTCGAGGTCACGGACCACGTCCGAGAAACGATTCAGCAGACGCTTTATCGGTTGTTGGCCAAGCGTCGCAACGTCTTTCTCGGCTGAGTTCGGTCCGGATCGCTTCTCGGTCCGGACCGAACCCGCTCAGGCGTTCTGTTCTTTGCGCCTGGCGAGAATCGCCGCGAGCGCACCGCCGACCGCTCCGAGCACCAGCGCTGTGGGAACGCCGATCTTGGCGGCCTTTCGTCCGGTGCGGAAATCACGAACTTCCCAACCGCGGTTCTTCGCGAGTTCACGAAGGTCTGCGTCGGGATTGATCGCCACCGGTGTCCCCACCAACGAGAGCATCGGTACGTCGTTGTGGCTGTCGGAGTAGGCGGAACAGCGCTTGAGATTGAGGCCTTCACGCACCGCCAGCGTCCGTACGGCGTGTGCCTTGCCCATTCCGTGCAGGATGTCGCCGACGAGTCGGCCGGTGAAGACTCCGTCCTCACTTTCGGCGACGGTGCCCAAGGCGCCGGTCAGTCCCAGTTTCTCGGCGATGACCTGGGCCAGTTCGACCGGAGTTGCCGTCACCAACCACACCTGTTGTCCGGCGTCGAGGTGCATCTGGGCTAACGCCCTCGTGCCTGGCCAGATCTTGTCGGCGATGACCTCGTCGTAGATCTCCTCGCCGAGGCGGGCGAGTTCGGCGGTGGATCGACCGGCCACAAAAGAAAGTGCTTTCTCGCGGCCTTCGGCGACGTCGTCACTACTTTCTCGGCCGGTGACGCGGAATTTGATCTGCTTCCACGCGAAATCCACCAGATCCGAGGTCTTGAGATACTTGCGTGCAGCGAGACCACGGGCGAAGTGGATGATCGATGCACCCTGCACCATGGTGTTGTCGACGTCGAAGAATGCGGCGGCCGTGAGGTCGCGCGGAACGGCCGGGGGCTCTTCGCCGGTTTCCGGTTCTGTGGGGTTGGCAGCTTCGTGCAATGCCAGAGCTGCATCAGCGCTCGCCTCGCCGGCGAGATTGGCTCGAACTTCCGACTCACTCGGGCCCAGCGGATTCTTCACATGGCGACGTCCGGGGAGAATGACCCCGGCAAGCCCTGATCCGAATCCGGAGCCGTTCGGTAGTGATCGCGCAGGCACCCGCACCTCCCGTGTTGCATTCTCGAGCAGAGAACTCTTCGAGTCAGCCTATCCTCCGCGATGAGGCCCGATGGGTTGGATGGTGACCTTCCCTGTGGTGTGTGACGTTCCTCTCCGCCGATTTGGTACCGAGTGGGGCTCCGGAGGCACACTCGACCGATCAAGTAGATGGCGTCCCAGTAGAAGAAAGGTATGCGTCGATGACTGCAGCTACGCATGAAGTGACCCTGTTGACACGCGCAGGATGCGCGTCCTGTGTCGGCGCGGCGGAGGTACTACGACGGGTCTGTTCCGAGTTCGAGCTGGAATTGACGTGCATCGACGTAGACGAAGCTGCCGCGACGGATCCAGAGCTGAGAGCGGAGTACGGAGACAGATTGCCGGTCATTCTTCTCGACGGACGCGAGCACGGTTACTGGGAAGTTGACGAAGAGCGCCTTCGTGACGATTTACGCAAGTAAGGCAACCCTCAAAGTTGTCCGCGGAGCCGCTTTGCAGGTGAACGGCACATCGAGCCCGTCTCGAGCAACTTTGTGCATGGGTTCACAAGCGGTTACCGTGGTGTGAACATTCCCCCGGAGCATCGTGGAGGTCGACAGTCGTGTCGACCGGACGAGGAGCCAGCGACGTGACCGAACCGCACCAGACGCATGAGCCTGTGGCTCAGCGCGTCACCGGCGCTGCGGGCTCTTCTGTCACCGACTCGATCGCTCAGGATCGCGTCATCCCCCAGGCTACGGTGACGCGCTTGGCCGCATACCTGCGGGTCCTCGGAGTGATGTCCGACCGGGGTACCTCCATCGTCTCGAGCGAGGAACTTGCCCAGGCGTCCGGTGTCGGATCGGCGAAATTGCGCAAGGATCTGTCATTCCTCGGACCCAACGGCGTCCGCGGCGTCGGATACGACGTCAACAGGCTCCGCATCCGGATCGAGCGTGCACTCGGACTCGATCGTGGGCACAAGGTCGTTCTCGTCGGAGTCGGAAACCTCGGCAAGGCTCTGGTCGGCTACGGCGGATTCAGCCGCCGCGGTTTCGAGATGGTCGGACTCTTCGACAGTGACGCAGATCGAATCGGAAGCACAGTCGGCGACCTCGTGGTGCGCAGCACCGAGGAACTGACCGTCGCCTGCCGCGAATTGAACGCGACCATCGGCGTCATCTCCACACCGGACGAGGCCGCGCAGGGCGTGTGCGACCAGTTCGTCAGCGCCGGGTTGCGCTGCATCATGAGTTTCTCGCCGATCGCCCTCGACGTTCCCGACCACGTGGAACTGCGACGCGTCGATCTAGCCGTCGAGATGCAGGTTCTCTCCTTCAACAGTGCGCGCAACGCCGATCAGGCATCCAGTGCGCCGCGAGTACGAGTGGCTCACGCCGCATCCGCTTCGTCAGTCCCATCCACCATTTCACCCGCTCCGGTCGGAGCAGGTTCGACAAGAAACGGATCAGTGATCGCGCCGTGAGTGTTCTGCTTGTCGGGGTCTCGCATCGAACCGCGCCCGTCCCGGTGCTCGAGCGAGTAGCTGTCACCGACACCGATCGTCCGAAGCTGATCGACAAGCTTCTGGCGTCTTCGCACATCTCCGAAGCGATGATCGTCTCCACCTGTAACCGGGTGGAGGTCTACGCGGTGGTGGACGCGTTCCACGGTGCGCTCACCGAGGTCGGTGAAATCCTCGCCGACCATTCAGGTCTCGACCTGACGGCGCTGCACGCTCACGCCTACGTCCGCTACAGCGAAGCAGCGGTCGAACATCTCTTCGCCGTGGCCAGTGGCCTCGATTCGATGGTGATCGGCGAACAGCAGATTCTCGGCCAGATCCGTTCGGCCTACGCATCTTCGGATGCGCAGCAGGCAGCCGGACGCGTCGTCCACGAACTGGCTCAGCAGGCACTGCGCGTCGGCAAGCGAGTGCATTCCGAAACCGGAATCGACTCAGCGGGAGCATCAGTCGTATCCGTGGCTCTTGATCGTGCAGCGGGCATCATCGGTGAGGGCGGCCTCGTCGGCCGCACTGCCGTGGTTGTCGGAGCAGGCTCGATGGGCGGTCTGTCGGTTGCGCATCTCACTCGCGCCGGAATCGAACGCATCGTCGTCGTCAACCGGACACAGGAACGCGCCGAGCACCTGGCAGAGACGGCACGCTCCAACGGCGTCGACGCCGACGGTGTTGCCTTCGATCAGCTTTCGGCCGCGATGGCGCAGGCAGATGTCATGGTCACCTGTACCGGCGCGGTCGGGGCAGTGGTCACCCTGGCGGATGTGCACCGCGCACTCGCCGAGCCCGATCGCGACAACACCAAGCATCTGGTCATCTGCGACCTCGGGCTCCCTCGCGACATCGATCCCGCCGTCGCCGGCCTGCCGGGCGTCACCGTTCTCGACATGGAGACGCTGCAGCGTGATCCGGCGGCAGGCGCAGCCGCTTCCGACGCAGATGCCGCACGCACCATCGTCGCCGGCGAACTTGCGACCTACCTTGCCGGACAGCGCCTCGCCGAGGTCACTCCGACCGTGACGGCTTTGCGTCAGCGCGCCGCCGACGTCGTCGAAGCCGAACTGATGCGGCTCGATTCGCGTCTGCCCGGCCTGGACGATCCGCAGCGCGACGAGGTTGCACGCACCGTGCGACGCGTCGTGGACAAGCTTCTCCACGCCCCGACCGTGCGCGTCAAGCAACTGGCGTCGGCCCCCGGCGGCGACTCCTACGCAGCAGCGCTGCGCGAACTCTTCGAACTCAGCCCCGGATCTCCCGCGGCCGTGGCCACACCCACCGATCTGGTGGACGGCGACCGCACTGGAAGGGACCTGCAGGCATGAGCGTCACCACCCCTCGATCGGGGAGCCCGCTGCGGATCGGCACTCGCGGAAGTCTTCTCGCGACCACGCAGGCCGGCACCGTGCGCGATGCCCTCATTGCAGCGGGACATCCCGCAGAGTTGGTCATCATCAAGACCAAGGGCGACCAGTCCACCGATCCCGTCCAGAAGATCGGCGTCGGAGTGTTCACCGCAGAGCTTCGAGAAGCCTTGCTGGACAACCGCGTCGACGTCGCTGTGCATTCCTACAAGGACTTACCGACCGCGCAGGATCCGCGTTTCGTCATCGCGGCGATTCCGCCTCGTGAGGATCCGCGTGACGCGCTCGTCGCCCGCGACGGTCTGGTCCTCGGGGAGCTTCCGGCCGGGTCCAAGGTGGGAACCTCGGCGCCGCGCCGTGTTTCGCAGCTCAAGGCGCTCGGGCTCGGCCTCGACATCGTGCCGTTGCGGGGCAACCTGCAACGCCGTCTCGGCAAGGTCGAATCCGGTGAACTCGACGCCGTGATCCTCGCTCGCGCCGGCTTGTCCCGTATCGGTCTGCTCGATCTCATCACCGAGAACATCGAGCCCGTGCAGATGCTCCCCGCTCCGGCGCAGGGTGCTCTGGCCGTCGAATGCCTTTCTGCCAATGCAGAATTGGCGGCGATCCTGGCTGAGCACGATGACGCCGGGACCAGGGCGGCAGTCACTGCCGAGCGTGCACTTCTCGCCGAGCTGGAAGCGGGCTGCACCGCTCCGGTCGGAGCGATCGCGGAGATCGTCGAATCCCTCGACGACGACGGCAGAATCTTCGACGAACTGTCGGTACGCGGCTGCGCAGCCGCCATCGACGGTTCGGACGTCATCCGTACCGGCGCCGTCGGTGCGCCGGACAAGGCCGAGGAACTCGGCCGAGCGGTAGCGCGCGAGTTACTCGAACTCGGCGCCCGCGAGTTGATGAACGTGACTACAGGCGAGGCAGCCGATGTTTGACGCCCCACTTTGCACTTGCACCAAGTTCCCATTTCGATACAGCGCACTGGAGAATCACCGATGACCCGAGTCCGAAAGAACACTCCCGGACGGATCCTGTTCGTGGGATCGGGACCGGGCGACCCCGCCCTGCTCACCGTTCGCGCACGTGACGTCCTCACCGGCGCCGCAATGGCATTCACCGATCCGGATGTCGACAAGGGCGTCGTCGCACTCGTCGGGATCGACATGGGCCGCGACGAGGAGACCGGCGAGCTGATCGCGGACGTGCGTCCGGCACTCGGTGAGCCTGCCGAGGTTGCAAAGACATTGGTGCACGAGGCCAAGAACGGCCACGACGTCGTGCGTCTGGTCTCCGGTGACCCGCTGACCACGGATTCCGTGATCGCAGAGGTCACCGCAGTGGCCCGCACCCAGGTTCAGTTCGAGGTTCTCCCGGGTCTGCCTTCGGGTTCGGCAGTGCCGAGCTACGCCGGTATGGCTCTCGGCTCGGGTCACACCGAGGCTGACGTTCGCGGTGAAGTCGACTGGGCTGCTCTGGCCGCTGCACCGGGACCGCTTGTTCTGCACGCGACGTCGGGACATCTCGCCGAGACCGCCAGCGCGCTGGTCGAGAACGGCTTGGCTCCGCAGACGCCTGCTGCCATCACCGTCCGCGGCACCACTCGTCAGCAGCGAACCGTCGAGGCAACTCTCGCGACGCTCAACGAAGCCGGATCCGAACTGGTGGGCTCGCTCATCGTCACCGTCGGCAAGGTTGTCGCGCAGCGCAACAAGATGTCGTGGTGGGAATCGCGCGCACTGTACGGCTGGACCGTCCTCGTGCCGCGCACCAAGGATCAGGCCGGCGAGATGAGCGACCGACTGGTCACTCACGGAGCCATCCCGATCGAGGTTCCGACCATCGCCGTCGAGCCGCCCCGCAGCCCCGCTCAGATGGAGCGTTCGGTCAAGGGGCTCGTCGACGGTCGCTATCAGTGGGTGGTCTTCACTTCCACCAATGCTGTTCGCGCAGTGTGGGAGAAGTTCGAAGAGTTCGGTCTCGACGCTCGCGCCTTCTCCGGCGTGAAGATCGCCTGCATCGGCGAAGCAACCGCAGCCAAGGTCCGCTCGTTCGGCATCAACCCCGAGCTGATCCCGACCGGTGAGCAGTCCAGCGAAGGCCTGCTGGCCGAATTCGCCCCGTACGACGACGTTTTCGATCCGGTCAACCGGGTTCTGTTGCCGCGCGCGGACATTGCAACCGAAACCCTCGCCGAGGGCCTGCGCGAACGCGGTTGGGAGATCGACGACGTCACCGCCTACCGCACCGTCCGGGCGGCGCCGCCGCCGGCCGAGACCCGCGAGATGATCAAGACCGGTGGATTCGACGCCGTCTGCTTCACCTCGTCCTCGACCGTGCGCAACCTCGTCGGCATCGCCGGCAAGCCGCACGCCCGCACGTTGGTCGCGTGCATCGGCCCGAAGACGGCCGAAACCGCTATCGAGTTCGGTCTGCGCGTCGACGTGCAGCCCGAGACCTCGCAGGTGGGACCGCTGGTGGAGGCTCTCGCCGAGCACGCAGCTCGGCTGCGCGCTGAAGGTGCTTTGCCGCCGCCGCGTAAGAAGTCCCGCAGGCGCTAGCGCACCCGTGAGCGGTTGAGGAGTCTGTGGACTCCTCAACCACTCACAGGTTCCGACGAAGGAGGGCTACTTCTCGTGTTTCCCACTCATCGCCCTCGCCGGCTCCGGCGCACCCCAGCGCTCCGGCGACTCGTGGCAGAGACCTCGCTCGAACCCCGGCACCTCGTGTTGCCGATGTTCGTTGCAGACGGCATCGATGCGCCGCGTGAGATCAGTTCCATGCCAGGCGTTTTCCAGCACACGCTCGATTCGCTGCGGTCCGCCGCGGTGGAAGCAGTGGAAGCCGGCGTCGGTGGTCTGATGCTCTTCGGCGTCCCCAAGGCGGAGGACAAGGACCCTCAGGGCTCCGGTGCCTCCGATCCCGACGGCATCCTCAACGTCGGATTGCGCGCTCTGGCAGAAGAACTCGGCGATTCGACGGTCATCATGGCCGATACCTGCCTCGACGAGTTCACCGATCACGGCCACTGCGGCGTGCTTACCGCCGCCGGCGCCGTCGACAACGACGCAACTTTGATCCGATACGTCGAAATGGCTCTCGCGCAAGCTGAATCGGGTGCGCACCTGCTCGGCCCGAGCGGCATGATGGACGGTCAGGTGGCTGCGATCCGCGGCGCGCTCGATGCATCCGGGTATGTCGAGGTCGGTCAGCTCGCCTATGCCGCGAAATATGCGTCAGCGTTCTACGGGCCGTTCCGTGAAGCCGTCGGATCCTCACTGCAGGGCGACCGTCGTACTTATCAGCAGGACGGCGCCAACCGCCGCGAGTCGATGCGCGAGGTAGACCTCGACATCGCCGAGGGCGCTGACATGGTGATGGTCAAGCCTGCAATGTCCTACCTCGACATTCTGCGTGAGACCGCCGACCGGTCTCCGGTTCCGGTCGCGGCGTACCAGATCTCGGGTGAGTACTCGATGATCACGGCCGCCGCGCAGAACGGGTGGATCGATCGGGACGCGGCGATTCTCGAATCGCTCACCAGCATTCGCCGCGCCGGTGCCGACGTGGTCCTCACGTACTGGGCGTCGGAAGTTGCCGGATGGCTGTGACGGAGTCACGCATGGTGGCAGCGCCGGTATCGACCGATACGCTGGTGTCATGACCGAGCAGTGGCCGCCGTCGCGCCAGGAACCGCCCCGCCGGGAACCTCCCTACGAGAACCAGCCGTTCGAGAATCAGCCGTACCGCGAACTCGGACCGATGCCGACGGGTCAGATCCCGGGATACGGCCCCGGTTACAACGGATACCCGGGCCCCCAGCCGAAACCCGAGCCGCCGACGGACGTCGTGACTGCGATTCAGTTGTGGTGGGCTGTGACGGCGCTTGGATTGGTCCAGGGCGGCGCGATGATCTGGATGCTGCTCGGGCAGAAGTCGATGTTCGTCGACGAGATGCTCAGGAACCAGGCGGCTGTCGACGCCGGTCTGACACGCTCCGACGTGGAGGGCATGTTCCCACTGGTCATCGTGTTCTCCGCTGTCCTGGTGGTGATCGTCACCGCGGTGTTCCTTTTGTTCGTGCGCTCGATGAGTCGTGGCAAGAACTGGGCTCGAATGTTGCTGACGTTCTGTGGAGTCTTCATGTTGGTCTCTGCGATCCCCGTGATCTTCGGGCTCGGCGGCGACGGCGGCGCGGCCACTCTGCTGTTCGGCGGAGCGGAAATCCTGCAGGCAGTTGCTGCTGTCGGGGCCATCGTGATGATGCACCGAAAAGAGTCCAATCCGTACTTTCTTCGTTTCCCCCCGGCGGGGAACCGATAGGTAGCTCGGGGTACTGTGAAACGGGTCACTGCAGTAGTAGGGGAGAGGTCGTAGACAATGAGTTCTCAGGAAGCCCTGCGCACGGAAAGCACCCACGACGCTCCACTGCGCCAACGTGGTTCACGGACCGAAGTGATCTTGTTCGCGATCCTTGGAGCCTCTGTTCTGGTGACACTCCTGGTGCTCATGATTCCGGGCATCGTCAGCGGATAGCGCACACTTGAACCCGTGAGTATCTCTACGAAGGTCCGGCGCCCGACGGCCGTCGAGGCAGCATTCTGGCTGTGGATCGCCAGCGCGTTCCTACTCATACTCTTCGGCCTGATCAATGTCACCAGCGCCTCGTATTCGCTGCGTGAGCAATTCACCGATCAAGGCGTATCGGCCGGAAACATCGACATCTACGTCACCTTCGTGCGGGTGTCCGGGCTGGTTCTGCTGTTGACCGGCCTCGCGATCGGCGGCCTCGCCGGTCCCACTCGCGCCGGAAAACCTCTCTGCCGACGGATCCTGGTGATCGTGTCCGGGGTGTTCGCGGTGCTGCAGATCGCGCTGGTCGTTGCCGGGATCAGTACCGTGCTCGCGCTGGTTGTTCCCGTCATGCTGATCTGTGCCTGCGTCGCGATCTACCGCGACACCACCCGAAGTTGGTTCGCCCGTGGCTGACCGTGCTCCTGAAATCGGCCCGGACGTTCTGTACTACGAACCGGGATCTCGGTGGTGGGCCATTGCGTTCGGTCCGATCTTCTGCCTGATCGCCTTGGTCATCGAGCTGTTCACCGGCCCGGTGGTGCATTGGTTCGGTCTGGCGATGTTCGCCGTGATCCTCACCGGCTTGGTGTACGTGCAGGTGATTGCCGCGCGCCGGCATGCGAGCGTGCTTCTGACCGCGACCACGTTGCGTCAGGGAACCGAAGAGGTGCCGATCACCGAGATCGCCGAGGTGTTCCCGGAGTCCGACGACGCCGCCTATGAAGACGAAATGGAGCCGTGGGAAACGGCACGCGCGCTGGGTGAGCTGTCCGGAGTGCCCCGGCGTCGGCACGGTATCGGCTTGCGTCTGACCACCGGGGGATTGGTGCGAGCGTGGGCGAAAGACGATCGGGCACTTCGCGAGGCGTTGAGCCAGGTTGTCACGGTCGGTGTGGAACCGGACGGGTCTGCCGATGATTGAGGCGCAGCCAACTCCGCTCGTCGACGTGAAGACGTGGATCGGTGTACTCGGTATCGTCGCCGCCACGATTCTGGCGGTCGTGTGCTGGCGAGCGGGTACGACGACGTCCGACTTCGGACCGATATTGGAGGGCGCTCCGCCGTTCGAGAGCACGCACTACGACGGTCTCTGGATCTCGGGCGCCGGGTTGTCGATTCTGGTTGCGGGGCTGATGGCCATCGATGTCGTGCGCCGCGTCCGGGTGGGCTTCGTCGCATCGCGGTAGCCCTCATACGGGTAGGGGGTATAGTTGCGGTATGAGTAGTTACAGCCCCGAGCAGGACGATCTGCTCAAACGCCTTCGTCGTATCGAAGGTCAGGTAGCCGGAATTTCACGCATGGTCGCAGACGACCGGTACTGCATCGACGTGCTCACCCAGGTGTCCGCCGCGACGAGCGCGTTGCAGTCCGTATCCCTGAAGCTTCTCGACGCGCACCTTGCGGGTTGCGTCGTCGAAGCTGCCAAGCAGGGTGGTCCGGAAGCAGACGTCAAGATCAAGGAAGCTCAGGCGGCCATCGCTCGCCTCGTTCGTTCGTAAGGTGCCGGTCCGTCACTCCGTGATGGACCGCGCGAGCGCCCGGGCGGAGAAGCTCACGAAGTACTCGGGTGTGACTTCTTTGGCGATGTTGATGACGATGGTGTCCGACAGGCCTTTGAGTCCGGAGAGCACGAGATGGATCAACGCGGGGTCGTCGATCAACCGGCTCCCTTCGGCTGCAGCAGATTCGGTGAGCGCTCGAATCAATGCCGAGTTGTAGACCGCTACGGATGCGTGAAGTTCCCGCATGCTTTCTCGGTCGGACCCGGCCATGCCTTCGATGTTGCGCCAGGTGGTGGTGAGTCGACCCACCCGTTCCCAGTGCCGAGCAAATTCGGAAATCATGGACTCGAGTAAGGCGCTCAGTCCCTGCTTGCGGGGGAGCGAGTTCACGAAGTCCGCCATTTCCAGCTGACTTTCGCTGAGGAGGGCGGCGAAGATGTCCTGCTTGTCGACGAAGTACTGGTAGATCAGTCCGGTGCTGGTGCCGGCTCGTTTAGCGACCGCGCGGATGGTGAGTGCGGAGTAGCCTCCTTCGTCCAGAAGCGAGATCGCCGCGTCGAGTGTTCGGCGCCGACGCACTTCGGCGTCACCGTAGATCGACTTGCTGCTGGCACTGCTCATTTGATCACCGTAGTCGCGGTGGTCGGCATCCTCAAATTACATCGAACACTGTTCGTTATTGAACGCCACCCAGAATCCAATGTGACTCAGATCATAGAATGAACATTGTTCGAAATAGAATGAACATCGTTCATTCTGGTGTTACGGTATGGCGCAGACCACATCGAGGCCAGTGCAAAGCGCTGGACACTCTGCGGTCGGCCTGACCTTTCTTCCCGTATCGATCGGGAGGTCTACACAGTTGTGGAGTACCTATGACACGCACTAACGATGAACGCGCGGCGATCGACATCGCCGCTGCGGCGGGAGAACTTCTGCTCGACCATCGGAAATCCCTCGGCGAAAACGACGGTGATGTCGCGACTTTCAAGAACGCGGCCGATCGGCTCAGTCACGAATTCATCGTCGCCGAACTTGCCCGACGCTTTCCTGCGGATGCAGTGCTGTCGGAGGAAGGGGCTGACGACCTCGCGAGGCTGGCTGCGGATCGGGTGTGGATCGTCGACCCTCTCGACGGCACCCGTGAGTACGGCGAGGCCGGACGATCGGACTGGGCAGTGCATGTTGCACTGAGCGAAAACGGTGTCCTCACAACAGGTGCGGTCGCGATGCCTGCCCTCGGCGTCACCTATTCCAGCAGCGATGATCGAACCGAGCGCGGCGCTTCGACACCGGTGCGGGTCGTCGTGTCGCGGACGCGGCGTCCGGAACCGGTCATGCGCATGGCCGACTCGATGGGCGCGAAGTTGATCGAAATGGGATCCGCCGGAGCCAAAGCAATGGCGGTCGTCTCGGGTGAGGCAGACATCTATGCACATGCGGGCGGACAGTACGAGTGGGATTCGGCGGCGCCGGTTGCTGTCGCACGTGCTGCGGGACTGCATGTTTCGCGTATCGATGGCAGCGAACTGCGCTACAACCAGGAAAACCCGTGGTTGCCGGATCTGCTGATCTGCCGACCCGAACTCGCCCCGAAAGCACTGGAGGAACTGGGCCGATGACCGCGACACTGACGCACCTCGAACGACTCGAAGCCGAGAGCATTCACATCATGCGTGAAGCTGTTGCCCAGAGCGAGAACCCGGTGATGCTGTACTCGGTGGGCAAGGACTCCGCCGTGATGCTGCATCTGGCGCGCAAGGCCTTCTATCCGTCGAAGCTGCCGTTTCCGCTTCTGCACGTCGATACCACGTGGAAGTTTCGTGAAATGTACAAACTTCGTGACAGTACCGCTGCTGCAGGCGATCTCGATCTGATCGTCCACACCAACCCGGACTGCGTGAAGCAGGGGATCAACCCGTTCACTCACGGCAGCGCTGTCCATACCGACATGTGGAAGACCGAAGGCCTCAAACAAGCCCTCGATCACTACAAGTTCGACGCTGCATTCGGCGGCGCCCGCCGTGACGAAGAAAAATCCCGCGCCAAGGAACGCATCTTCTCGATCCGATCAGCTGCGCACCGTTGGGATCCCAAGCAGCAGCGACCGGAACTGTGGCGGATGTACAACGTCCGCAAAGCGCCGGGCGAGAGCCTGCGCGTCTTCCCTCTCTCGAACTGGACCGAGCTGGATGTGTGGGAATACATACGCCAGGAAGAGATTCCGATCGTTCCGCTGTATTTTGCCGACAAGCGGCCCGTCGTCGAGCGGGACGGTGCGCTGATCATGGTCGACGACGACCGGATGCCGTTGCTGCCGGGAGAGACTCCGGAGCTCAAGAGCGTTCGTTTCCGCACCCTCGGCTGCTACCCGCTGACCGGAGCCGTCGAATCGACCGCCACGAGCCTGACCGAGATCATCTCGGAAATGTTGCTCACCACCACTTCCGAACGCCAGGGACGGGTCATCGACCACGACTCCAGTGCGTCGATGGAAAAGAAGAAGCAAGAGGGGTACTTCTGATGACTGTTTCCTCGGATCTGATCGCTGACGACATCGAGGCGTACCTCGAACGTCATGCGAACAAGAGCATGCTGCGATTCATCACGTGCGGCAGCGTCGACGACGGCAAGAGCACCTTGATCGGCCGTCTGCTCTACGAATCGAAACTCGTCTTCGACGACCAGTTGACGGCGCTCGAAGCCGATTCGCCCAAGAGCGGAACCCAGGGGGAGGGGCTCGATTTCGCGCTCCTGGTCGACGGTCTCGCCGCCGAACGTGAGCAGGGCATCACGATCGACGTCGCCTACCGCTACTTCACGACCGAGCGACGCAAGTTCGTCGTCGCCGATACTCCGGGGCACGAGCAGTACACCCGAAACATGGTGACGGGCGCGTCGACCGCCGATCTTGCGGTGATCCTTGTCGATTCCCGCAAGGGGATACTGACTCAGACCCGCCGGCACTCGTATCTGGTCTCGTTGCTGGGGATCAAGCACGTGGTGCTTGCCGTGAACAAGCTCGACCTCGTCGACTACTCGCAAGAGGTCTTCGATGCCATTACCGCGGATTACGCAGGGTTCGCTCACGAGATCGGTCTGGACGGGTTCGTCGCCATCCCGATGTCGGCATACATGGGTGACAATCTCACCGAGCGCAGTGCGAATACCCCGTGGTACTCCGGACCAAGCCTGATCGAGCATCTCGAAAGCGTGGACATCGACGATGCTGCCGCCGCGGCTCCGTTCCGGATGCCGGTGCAGTGGGTCAACCGGCCGGACCTCGACTTCCGCGGATTCTCCGGCCAGATCGTTTCAGGCACCGTATCTCCCGGAGATCCCATCCGCGTGCTCCCCAGTGGAAAGACGTCCACAGTCGAGCGCATCGTGACCATGGGTGGCGACCTCGACGTTGCCGGTGCGGGCCGCTCGGTCACCATCACGCTCGCCGACGAGATCGACATCAGTCGCGGTGATGTGCTGTCCATCGGCGACAATCCGCCGGCCGTAGCCGATCAGTTCGAGGCCTGCATCGTCTGGATGGGTGAGGCTCCCATGCTGCCCGAACGGCCGTTCCTGTGCCAGATCGGTACCGTCACAGTCACTGCGCGCATCACCAAACCGAAACACAAGATCAACGTCAACACTCTCGAGAAGACCGCAACGACTACTCTCGCGCTCAACGAAATCGGTGTGTGCAACCTCAGTTTCGATCGACCGGTCCCGTTCGACCCGTACGTCGGCAACCGTGACACCGGTAGCTTCATCCTCATCGACCGCCTTACCAACGGCACTGTCGGTGCGGGCATGATCACGCACTCGCTGCGTCGATCGGACAACATTCACTGGCAATCCGTCGACGTCGACGAGGCCGCGCACACCAGGCTCAAGGGACACCAACCCGCAGTTCTGTGGTTCACCGGTCTCTCCGGTTCGGGAAAGTCGACCATCGCGAACGATGTCGAGCGTCAACTGCACGCACTCGGCGCGCACACCTACCTCCTCGACGGAGACAACGTCCGTCACGGGCTGAATCGAGACCTCGGATTCACCGAAGCCGACCGCGTCGAGAACATCCGTCGCGTCACCGAGGTCACCCGACTGATGGCGGACGCCGGTCTGATCGTGCTCGCGTCCTTCATTTCACCGTTCGAGGCGGAGCGTCATGCCGCCCGTGAATTGATCGGCGACGAACAGTTCGTCGAAATCTTCGTCGACACCGCTCTTGCCGTCGCAGAGGAGCGAGATCCCAAGGGTCTGTACAAGAAGGCTCGACGGGGCGAGTTGGTGAACTTCACCGGAATCGATTCGCCGTACGAACCGCCGCAGAACCCTGACATTCACATCGACACCAGTGTCACGACGACCGAGGACGCTGCGATCGCGATCGTCGACCATCTCCGCGCCCGCGGAACCATTTCTTGATCCGCCTGAACACGAGGAGCATCTATGCCTGACAGGGCTGAAATAGTTTCTGCCGTAGAGGATTACGTCAAGTGTCTCGGAAGTCACGACGTCGACGGACTGGTTGCGCTGTTTGCGCCCGACGCAGTTCAACACGAACCGCTGGGGGGCCGGACCTACCGCGGAATCGAGGAGATTCGCGAATTCGATACCGCGAACGCGCAGGTCGATTTCACAGTCAGCCTGCTCGGTCCGATTTCGGTGACGGGAAAGTACGCAGCGATGCAGCTTCGGGTGCAGCGCGCCGGTATCCCTGACTTCGCTGCCACCGACGTGTTCGAGTTCGACGAGAACGGCAAGATCATCTCCCTGAGTGTTGTTCTCGATCCGCAGGCGCTGTGCTGACCCATCAGGGCCTGCTGGCAGGCAAGGTTGTCGTCGTCTCGGGAGTGGGCCCGGCGCTGGGTCGTTCGATTGCGATGCAGAGTGCGGCGGCCGGAGCGAAGGTTGTTCTGGCTGCCCGCACACCCGAGCGCTTGGAATCGGTGGCAAGGGAGATTCGAGACCGCGGCGGAATCGCGTTGGCCGTCCCGACGAACCTCACCGACGTCGATTCGATCGCTTCGTTGGCGGAGACAACTGTCGCTGAGTTCGGTGCGGTGCATTGCTTGGTGAACAACGCATTTGTTCAACCCGCGCAGGTCCCGCTCCTGGACGCCGACATGGCGTCCATCCAGTCGGGTATCGACATCAACCTGCTTGCGGCGTTGAACGTGACACGCGCGTTTGTGCCGGCATTGACCGAGGCGGAGGGCTCCGTCGTGATGGTGACGTCCATGGTGCTGCGTAATCAGCTTCCCGGGTTCGGGGCCTACCGCATCATGAAATCCGGGCTCCTGGCAATGGCACGCAGTTTGTCGATCGATCTCGGTCCCAAGGGCGTTCGAGTCAATTCGGTTGCTCCCGGCTATATCTGGGCGGACTCGGTCAAGAACATGTTCGAGAAAAAGGCGGCGGCAGCTGGGGTCGACCCCAAGGTCATTTACGACGAGGTTGCAGCGGGCGCCGATCTGCGCCGGCTACCCGAACCTGACGACATCGCCAATGCCGTCGTCTTCCTCTTGTCCGATTCGGCCAGAGCCATCGCCGGGCAATGTCTCGACGTCAACTGCGGTCACACGCACCACTGATCAACTCATACAAGGATTAGCCATGACACAGGATTACGACGGCATCGGTTCCATCGATGACCTGCACCACGCTGCGCGCGAGGCGGCCGGGTACAAAAACTTCGGCAGCGACAGCTATCTCGAAGGACTTCGAGTTCTCCTCGAGTCGTTCCAGAACGAGGCCGACCTCACTCCTCACGGCAAGGTGATCGCTCGCAAGATGATCGTCGGAGCGCTCGCGGGTCGCCTGACCAGTGAGGCCGGATTCGCGAAATACCCCGAGCACGTCGATGTTCCGATCGAACGCCCGATCTTCGTGGTCGGGTTGACCCGCACCGGCAGCACCGCGCTGCACCGCTTGCTCGGTGCCGACCCGGCGCATCAGGGCGCCGAGATGTGGCTCGCCGAGACGCCGCAGCCGCGCCCCGAGCGCGACAAGTGGTCGGAGAACGAAGATTACGTTCGCTCCGATGCCTTCTACCGTGCTCGCCAGCGCAACGAAGCGGACCTGATGAAGGTGCATTTCATGGGGGCGGAGGAGGTCGAGGAATGTTGGCGTCTGCTGCAGCAGACGCTGCTCTCCACCGCGTTCGAAACTGTTGCGTACGTGCCGAGTTACACGCAGTGGCTGGCGGAGCAGGATTGGACCGAAACATATGCGCGGCACAAGAAGAACCTGCAGTTGATCGGGCTGCACGACCAGGACAGACGGTGGGTGCTCAAAAGCCCGAGCCATGTCTTCGCGATCGACGAGATCATGTCGGTCTATCCGGATGCACTGTTCGTTCGGACCTTCCGGGACCCGTTGACATCGATGGCGTCCACCTTCAGCCTCGTCGAGCAGGGCGGACACGACATGTCGAGGGCCTTCGATCGTCCGGCCATCGGGCGCACGCAACTGGAGTTGTGGGCGCGAGGGAATGCGAACTTCAACAATGCCCGTAGCCGTTACAACCCCGATCAGTTCATCGACGTCGACTACAAGGACTTCATCGCCGATGCGGTCGGCACCGTCGAGAAGATCTACGCGCAGTTCGACCTGCCATTCACTGACGAGGCTCGCGCAGCGGTGGAGGCGTCGCATCAGGCGAGCCTTGCCGAGCACCGTCGTCCGTCGCATCGCTATTCGCTCGCGGATTTCGGCGTGAGCGCTGCCGACGTCGAAGCGAAGTTCGCCACCACACCCTGAAGCCCTCCGGCCCTGTGCGCCTTTTTGGTAGTGCCGACTACCAAAAAGGCGCACAGGGCGAAGCCCCAACTGAAACAAGGAGATTCACATGAATGCTGTTTGGGAAAAGTTCTGCGCAGATCTGCTCGAGGTCGGAAAGGTCCTGGAAGACGAGATCGTCCCTCAGGATCCGCTGACTCAAGCCGAGGGCGTCCGCTACCTGAGTCGGTTGCTTCGGTACGGCACGATCAACTGTGTCGAGTACACCGATCCGCGGTGGCCGCAGTTCTCGTCGGCTCCGAACCCGAACATGATGACGAAGATCGGTGCCGACAACCCGGACAACGTCTACATGCGCGCCAACATTTCCGGTAAGTACAACTACCGGATCATCGGCACCCGAGGCACCGTCCCGCTGATCACCTTCGGCTCGCGCGTCAATCGGTACCACATCGACGGCACCATGCTGCAGACCGGAGATCTGCATATCCACGACCTCGAGGTCGACGAGAACGGCCGTTTCGAGTTCATCGCGAGCGTCGACAAGCCCGCTGAGGGCGCTTGGCTGCCTTTGGCGCCCGACAGCAACCTCATCTCCGTTCGGCAAACTCACCAGGATCGGCGCAACGAGGTCATCGGTGATCTGACCATCGAATGCCTGAACCCGGACGGCGAGTTCGTCCCGCTGAGTCCGGAAGAGATCGGCGAGCGTCTCACCAAGTCCGTCGGGATCGTGAAGGGGATGGCGGAGACCTTCCTGGAGTGGTCGCGCAAATTCCAGCCGCACACCAACGAGATCTTCGACTGGGGACAGGACTACTTCCAGGACGCCGGCGGCGATCCGACGATTTTCTACTTCCACGGTTACTGGAAGCTCGCCGAGGACGAGGCGTGGGTCATCGAGACCGAGGTTCCGAACTGCGAGTCCCGAATTATCTGCACGCAGTTTTGACATATCTCAAAACCTTGCTGGTAGGCC
>NZ_CAIJDS010000014.1:63528-134971 GCF_903819475.1 Rhodococcus sp. UFZ-B548 | reverse complement strand
ACACCAGCGGTGTAGCCGGCCGGTCCGGAACCGACAATGATGACGTCATGGACCGCGGGCGTGGTTTCCAGCTGGGTGGTCATGCGAGCCTTCCAATAGTGAGTGCAGACCCTCCGCTTCTTGGAGAGCCGTACCGATCAACACCAGGATAAGGGGTGTTGTTCCCGCACTCCGCTGGAAAGTGGCTCACAGCCGGCAGCTCACAGCGCGGGACTCACTGGGCGGGGCGCGGTGCCTCCCGAACCACCAGCGCGTCCCGAACCACACAGCGCGTGCCGGTGTAGATGGTGGGCATGCACTTGTTGCAGTGGATACACAGACCCTCGTCGACGCTCTCGGCCTGAAATTTGTTGACCAGTTGTGGGTCCCTGAGCAGTGCGCGCGCCATGGCGACGAACTCGAATCCTTCATCCAGTGCGTGCTCGATGGTGTCGACGCGGTTGATGCCGCCGAGCAGGATCAGTGGCATCCTCAGCGCCTGTCGGAACTGACGGGCGAAGGGCAGGAAGAAACCCTCCTCGAACGGGTACGTCGGAAAGAGTTTGGGACCGTAGAACTTCAGCCCGTACCCGACGAGTTTGGGTTGGGAGGCGACAAACTCAGCCAGTGGGACCTCGCCGCGGAAGAAGTACATTCCGTTGAGAAGTGAACTGCCACCGGTCAATTGCATCGCGTCCAGGTGGCCGTCGGCTTCGAGGATCTGGGCGATCGGCAGGCTCTGGTCGAGCCACAGACCTTTCGGCACCCCATCGGACATGTTGAATTTCGCGGTGACCGCCACGCTGGATCCAGCGGCCACTCGCACCGCTTCGATGACTCGACGCGGATACTCGGCGCGCTTGGCGACGCTGCCACCGTATCGGTCGTGGCGCTTGTTCAGATTGGGGCTCATGAACGAACTGAGTAGATAGTTGTGACCGAGATGGACCTCGATGGCGTCGAATCCTGCGTCCACTGCGACGCGGGCGGTCCGTTCGAAGTCGGAGACAACATCGTCGAGTTCGGCAAGTGTCGCGCCTTTGACGAGGCCCATTGCGGGCGGACTCAGCCGGGTCGACGGCGCCAGAGTCTTCGTCTTGTTGGAAAGCGTGTTGGCAACCAGTCCCGCGTGGCCGATCTGCGCCGCGGCAAGCGCGCCTTCGGCGTGGACGGCGTCGGTCAGTCTGCGTAGTCCCGGCAGTGCGCGCTCGTCCATGACAAGGGTGTCGCGGTGGACTCGTCCACCTGGTGAGACCGCGCAGTAGGCGACGGTGGTCATCGCGGCCCCGCCCCGGGCGACTTCGGCGTGGAAGTTGATCAGATCGTCCGAGACCGCTCCCCGCGGCATGACGCCCTCGAACGTCGCAGCCTTGACGATGCGGTTGCGCAAGGTCAGAGGGCCGAGACGTGCGGGTTCGAATATCGACGGTGTGGGCGCTGTGGTCATTTTCAACTTCCTGCGGCGGCCTGATCTTTACGATGCCAGTGGACTCGTAACTACGACGATATAGCGCCTACTCCCAATCTGTCCGACAATTCGACACGATGAACGCCACAGGATCAGGTCGCCCACGAGACCCACGCATCGACGACACAGTCCTCGAGGTCACCCGAGCGATGCTCCTCGAGGTCGGATGGGAGCAACTCAGCCTCCGGGCGATCGCGGCACGGGCAGGGGTCAGCCGAGCCTCGATGTCACGACGATGGCCGTCGAAGGCACATCTAGTTCTCGGGTCGATCCTGGGTGCGACACCAGACCTGACACCGTTCGAGGGCACCGACCGTGACGGCTGGATCCGTTGGGTGGTGGAGGGAAGTGCTCAGCTGTTCTCGCGGCCCGAGGTTCGCGCCGCGTCGCCGGGACTGCTGGCTGCGCTGCGCGACCATGACGACTTACGCAACGAATTGTGGCGCGGTTTCAGTGGGCCGAGCACGCAACTCTTCCTTCAGAACGCCGAAGATCCCGAATCGGCACTGCTCGATGCCAAGGCCGTGCTGGTATTGGCGGCCGGAGCAGCGATGTTTTCGAGTCTGATAGCGGTCGAGGACGATACGGATGCGTTGCGCGGGAGAATCCTCGAGCTCCTGCTACCGGCGGCAACACCGCGCTGACCGTCGACGTCAGCCGATGTTCTTGACCGACAACGTATTCGGATTCCCGTCGCTGCAGTTGATCCCAACGGTGAGTGCAGTGATCTGACGCGGCTGCGATCCCGCGAAGAGTAGGACTACCGCAGGTGCACCGTCGATGCGAACCTCACCCGAGCCGAGCACCGGCCTGCCCTCGTCGATGCCATTGGCGCTCAGGCAGCCGGCAAGCTTGGACGGATCATCCAGCGGTCCAAGGTTTTTGGATCCGATGAGTGAAAGCAGAGACGCCGAATCCGGATCGTCGACAGCAGATGTCACCGGTATGCTTGGTTGAGCAACAACGCTTTCGGCAGGTTCGGAATCTCGGGTTCCGACCACAACGATCACGAAGGCCACCAACACGGCTGCTGCGGCACCGAGCAGCCACGCTTGTGGGCGTCGCCGGAACGGCACGACGGTTGTCTCTGCTGACAGCTCGACCTGACCGGACTGTAAATCCAGTGCCGAATTGATTCGCTCGGCAAGCGAATTCGGAATCCGTTCGTGAGAGGCCTCGCGCGAGTTCAGTGTCGCGAGTGATGCTGTGACGCTGTCGAGAGTAGTGACAAATGCATGGGCGTCGGCGTCTGCGTGTACCAGCGGCCACAGAGCTGCACTGGTTTCGGGATCGAGAACCCCGGCGTGAAGATCCGCCAAGAGGTCCTCGGAAAACGGAGGCGACGGAACGCGAACAGACGGATCTGTCATGAACCCTCCCTCGGCAGTCGGTGTGGACGCTTACAAGATAGGACGCGGCCGGTTCACGAATGGTTCCCGCCCTCGCGAAAGTCCTCCAACTGGGCGGCGAGGCGCTTGCGTGCGCGGGCGCAGCGACTCTTCACGGTCCCTACGGGCACGCCCAACCTCTCGGCGGCCTCGGCCACCGGATACCCCTCGACATCGACGGCGACGACGGCAGCGCGCTGCTCAGGGGGCAGCGATGCCAGCGCTTGTTCGACGGTCAGGCTCATGTCCACGCCCGCCGCGTAATCGCGGTGATCACGGGGTTCCTCCGCATTCTCGGAAGACAGAGAGAACGCGGCCCGCGATTTGTTGCGTCGGATCCGGTCAAGGCAGGCATTGACCACGCACGCGTTCTCGGACGTTGGTGAGGATTGGCGAGATAGGGGCAGCCTTCTGACCTGCGGAAAAGTGTGTTTCTTCCGTTGGTGAGATTCGGCCTGTTTCGGATCTACTGCGTACCCTCTGCGTACCCAGGGCCGCAGAGGCGCCCACCGGTCGTTTCGTCGACGGCTCTCAATACGCTCACTCCATGACCTTGCTCATGTACCACCTGAAGCGCCACACGATCACTGTCGTGACTGACACTCTCGCATCCTCTGCAGGCGGTCCAGACCTCACCGCTACTAAGTACCGAGTGCCTGAGCACGGAAGGTTCATCATCGCCGGAACGGGGCTCGAGGATGTGATCGCACCGTGGCTCGACATGGTGGCTGCGTCGGGACTGAAGACCGTGGACGAGGTTGTGCAGTTCTCTGAAAGGCTCTTGCCGGAACGATGGACGGCCGTAATGGATGGGATCGACGATGACCCCGGGCATACAACTGCCTTCGTCTTTGGCTTCCGCAACGGCAAATCGACACGCGTGCAACTGTCATCCCGCGATGGATTCCTACCTGACCGGAAACGGCCGCCCCGGATCGCGATCCGCCCACCGCCACCGATGTCCGTGCTCGAAACACTCACCCCGTACGAAGACGGCACAGACGATGATCTGTTGGCAATTGCCAGAGCCGTCGCGGCTCACACACGCGAGCACCCGGACGATGTTCGAATCGGTGGTGACGCCATCGCCGCGCAGATCACTAGCCGCGGCCGGCGCACCATCAAAAAGCTCGGGACTCTGGACTGACCCGCCAGGTCAGTCGAACGTGATTTCGGCGGCGAGCTTCGCTAGCCGTTCTGTTTCATTCGCGCGGGCGAGCTCCTCGCGGCGTCGGCCTTCGCGACGCGCGTCAGCCAACGCGGACTCTTTCCTTCCCGCCTCCTCAATTCGCGTCACTGCGGCAGAGAGCTGTGAGGTCTGATCCTGCACCGCCTCGAGAGTTACCCCCGTCAGCTCGAGTGTGCTTCGGTAGACGCGCAGGCCTGGCCTAACGCTCGGGGCTTCAGAGCGCTCAAACTCAGTCACATTGCGTGAGAGTTCGAGAAGTACGGTGTAACCGGAAGCACCGTCGCTCGTGCCGTTCGGGTCGGGCGGAAGCACACGGAGAATCTTCAGCGGGATCAGGTCTGTGTTGTCTGAGGAAGCCATTGGCGCACCTTACGTCCCGATACCGACAGCGGGAGCGGAGTGGGCGTCTATTGGGTATTTCTAATACAGGCAGATACGGACCGATAGACCGATTGTCGCGTGCAGAAATCGGCCCTTTTCGGTGACCGCACCGGAAAGGGTGTCGGCACTACTGACACCCTTCAGCCTGCCTTTTTTGTGACAGCGCGGAGAAGATGAGTCGTGCTACGCGCGCGCACGACTCCCCCCTACCTCTTGGGGGAGGGAGGCACACTCGCCGGTGGAAGTGGTCCGTCCAGCCCGATCGCCATGATTGCGAGCCCCCTCCCTGCCCTGACAGCAAAGCACCCCGACTTGTTTCTGAGCCGGGGTGCTTCGTTGTGCGGCCTGGGTCAGGCTGCGGTGGCGATCTTCACGACACCGAGCGGCTGGTACACCGACAGGTGGTAGCGGGACTCGACGCGGGCACGCATCAGGTTCTTGTCGAAGTTGTCGCCCGAGCTGTCCCACTTGAGTTCCACGTTCGCGTCAGTGTCGACGGCGAGTGCGGTCGGGTCGAGCAGCACTGCGGTCTTGGCCGGCAGTGCCGTGCAGATCGCAATGTTCACTCCCCAGAGGGTGCGCTTCGCGCGATCGACCGGGCCGCCGAGTTCGAGACTGCCTGCCGTTTCGGTGCGGGCGAGCTCGAGGGTTTCCCAATCGGCGGGGCTGAGAACGAATGTGCCAGCGGTGTGGCCGATGCTCTCGACTGCGGTCACGGCCTTGCGGGTCGTGGTCAGCAGGTCCGTCACGAACGCCTGCGTCTGGATGCCGGACGTGTTCAGCAGGCCGGTCAGCTCGTTCTTGGCGGGCGGTCCGGTGACCTCACCGACGCCGTTGAGAACCTGATTCTCGAGTGCGCGGTAGAGACCGTAGATCATCTCGTCGGTGACGAACTGTTCGAGGTTGGTCACGTCCTCGAGGCTGTACTTGTCGATGCCTTCGGACAGGTGCGCGATGACCTTCAGTTCGCCCTCGACGGGGGTCAGCCCGTACACCGAGGTCGGCTTGGTGTCACCGGATTTGACGACGGCCGCGTTGTTCGTGCGCGCAGTCTGGCGCAGGAACCGGAAGACCGGCGAGGACTGCTTGACGACGGGGATCGTGGCGAGCAGCTCGGAGAGAGGCCGTGCGTTGGTGACGATGTTCGGGGACACCGTGACCGATACCGCGGTCTCACCGCTCGGCAAAAGAGCTTTGGTGCCGAAGGAACGTCGGGCGAGCGAGCGCCCCTTGGCGCCGAAATGGGAATCGAGGATGTCGTCGTCGGGTCCGCCTGCGATCATGCCTTGAGCGGCGCGGCGGCCGAGCTTGGCGAACGACTTGGCGGACACGTTGAGGAATCCCTTACCGTCTGCGCTTCCGGTCTCGCTTGCCGCTTCGGCGCTCTCGTCGGCGATGGCGTCGAGTTTGCCGAGGATGGCGGCAGCATCGTTCGCCTTCGCGATACTTGCGTCGAGGGTTTCGATCTCGGCAATGAGTACCTGTACCGCTTCGGCCTGTTCGGCGCTCAGTTCGGTACCGGCAGCCTTTGCGCCGTCGACGATGGCGTTGGCCTTGGTGAGCGCAGCGGCGCGCTTTTCCTTGAGATTCATGGTGTGTACTCCTGGGCAGAAATGAATGTGGGTGCGCCTGGGAGACGGGCGGATTGGAAGGCTTGACCGCTGGCCTCGCTGGGCGTCACGTTCTTTCACGTGACCTCAGGGGCGGACGGGTTGACGCTCTCCGTGTACCGATGGTCTGACACCGGGTCTTGTGGATTGTGCTGGCGTGCAGGCGAGCTGGTCGTGGTCACACCGGGCGTTCGATGATCGGTCGAACCTCGGGGACGGTTACCGCTCTGCCTGCACCCCTGGCAGCACTTGAACTTCCGCGATCAGCTTAGCAGTGTGTGGAGATCGGAAAGCAAAGCAGTCTCGGCGTTTTCGGTTCCGATCCCCTTTTTGAGCGCAACGGATGCGATGTCCGCCACGGCCATCGTGAGATTGAGAGCGTCGTCTCCGGTGTCGAGTTCGCCGAACACGACCTGCGCGGCGTGCAGATCTTTGCGTACGGCAGCGAGGACAAGGCGCAGTGCGCGGGTCTTGTCGGTGTCGTTCATCGGTCGAGCGTTCTGGTCGGGCATGGGTTCACCTTCCGGTGCTGTGGTGGAAAAAAACTTCGGGGAGAGAAGGCCTGACTGCCCAGCGAAGGGAGTCAGGCAGTAGGGGGCTCGGTAGCGATCCGAACCCCCTTTCCCTGGTCAGGCGAGTCGAGGGTCTGCGGCGGCTGCGAGGTTGCGCAGTGAGTCGCCGAGCTGCCTCGCTTCCAGAGGGCTCATCGACCATGGTCCGAGTTCAACCGTGGCCCCGGTGATTCCGTCGTCGGTGTAGACGCCAGCTGCTCTGACGTTCACGAATTCGTCGCTAGCGTCGTGCCTCAACAGGGCGGTGACTTCATCGGTGATCAGCCAGCGCGGCGCGTTGTCGAGCGTCGGATGGGCCGGATCGTCAGGCAGGCTCCCGTCGTCGTCAGCGGGGTAGAAGACAGCTTCGGCAGTCGAGGGCGGGATCAGCGTCACGATGGTTCGACCTCCGCGCGACGGCGAGACGATCTCGCGGCGGGTGTCCTTGGTCGGGTCTGGATTCCAATAGTGGGTCAGTGTGCTGTTGTCGCCGGTGGTGACCGTCGACCAGATCAGCCGGCCATCGGAGTACGTGGGTCCGTCGCAGTGTGGCCGGGCGATGTCGAGAACTTCCTTGGTCAGATCGTTGAGGAAGTCGAGGGCCCACTCGTTGCCGGCATGCAGCTCGGTGGCACTGACACCTTCGGTCGGGATGTTCCCGCCGATTGCGTCGGTGGCGCAGTCGATGCGGTTCTTGACGATGTTCGCGACGTAAGCGAGGGCGTCGGCGGCGGTGTGGTTCGGTGTGGTGTTCATGCGGTGTCCTTCGTTCGTGTGGTGGATTCCTGCAGGCGTCGGTTCCAGATTCCGGACGCGTCGTGTTCTGTTGCTGCGACGGTGCACTCGGCGCGGACCGGGCAGCGGAGGCAGATCGTTTTTGCGCGGTGGTGTCGGTACTCGCGTTGTTCGACGGTCTCGTGGTCGACGTAGGCGTCGAACAGTGGTGCCATCCCTTGGCAGGCTGCGCCGGTGAGGCGTTCGTCCACGAGCGTGGCGATGAGCGGTATCGGCGTAGGTGCGTACTTCGAGGATCGCCCTCGGGTTTTGGTCATCGGATACCGAAGTCGTTCGTGTGCACGGTGGTGCGTAGATGCGGCTTGCATGTCAGGCACGGGATCATCCGGCCGTCGAGGTCGGCACCGAGCCATCCGTTTCGACAATCAGGGTTGTGGTCGCGTGGTTCGGCGTCGTCGCCGTAGCGGTCTTTCATCAACCTTCCTTTCGATTCGCGGCGAGCGCTGCGTCTACGAGTGCCTTGCCTCGCCTCGCGGTGTTGATGCGATCAGGGTTGTGGTCACAGACGACCGTCCCGAAGTAGCCAGTGCCATTGCAGAGATGACATTGCGGCGCCGATGCGGTGGGCGCGGAGCGGCCCGCATTCGTGACACCGGCGAAGAAATCATCTTTCGGTTTTTCGGTGACCACCGAAGTTCTCGCGCTCGCGTTACTTAGGTGAGACAAAGGATCTGGTGTAAGTGGACTGGTGTAATGAACTGGTGGGTGGACATCCAGATGTCCACCATTCGAGCCGAAATGTCCACTAGTCGTCTCCAAATGTCCACTAGTCGAGGGCGATTGGTGGACATCTGAGAGTCCACTAGTCGAGTGGTCACTGGTGGACATCTGAGTGTCCACCAATCGCGGGTCAGAATCGGTGGGGAATGTCAGCCGATACACGTCAGCAGAGTTCCGCATTCGCCCCCGTTTGCCCTTCGTGGTGCACTCGATGAAACCGAGTTCGATTCCTGATTCGAGAGCGCGACGGACTGTCTTCTCCGAGACGTGTCCGGCATCGGTTAGTAGGTTTTCGGCGATCAGTTGGCGACCAGGGCGGGCATTGAATCCGTCAGGGTCGGCATACGATTCGAGCTCGAGCAAGACGCGTCGTGAAGCGTCGGTGAGGTGCGGGTCGCGCACCACCATCCGGCGCCACGCGTAACGCATCGAGTCAGTCACAGTGGTTAGTCCTCCACGTCGAATCGGCGGTAGTCGGTGATGAGCCAGGCGATCGATTGACCGACGAGCAGCGCGGCCAGGAGTCCTTCGGTGATGCTCATGCGAGGTTGGCCGGGTCGAGGTAAAGCCACGCACGATGTATCTCGGTCAACTTGTCGATGAGAACGGGGATGTCCGACGCTGGAATCTCGGCGAAGTCGAGACCGGCGGGATGGAAGCTCACAAGCCAGCGGTCCATGGCAACAGTTCCGTCTTCGAGAACTTCGTCGAATCGATCTAGTCTGACGAGCGCCTGCCCAGCTTCGCGGTCGGTGCCGACTACGGCTTCGAGGGCTACCGTCGTCCTGCATGTACCGGGCGTCAGGGCGGCGATAACTTCTGCAGCGGTGGGGATCGTTGGTACAGTCACGGCTGAGTCCTTCTCTGTGGTGGAGATCTGGGTTTCATTGCCCTCGATGCCCTGGCCGGCGTCGAGGGCGTTCTTCTTTTTCGAGGTGGCGTGCACTACGCGACACCGCCACGGACGTTGTTGTCCTCTTGTACGGCTAGCCACTCGTTCAGCTTTGAAAGCCGGTAGACCACGCGCTTGCGGCCTAGGACCATCGACTCCGGGCCATCTCCGACATGCCTCCAATAGCGGAGCGTTCCGAGTGGAAGGCCTGTCATTTCACTGACCTGCTTGGTGGTCAGGTACTTCTCCGCCTGTTCGGCCACGTCTAAGTGTGATCGGTTCATGACTCCCTCTGTTTCTCTGATGCAACAGAACTTCATTTTTGCAACAACTGAATGTTGGCATTGATTGTTGTTGCTGTCAAGCACTAGTGTTGCGCCTATGAAACAAGCGGATGATGCGGCGAATCAGGCACCAACTACGGCTAGCGGTCAGATCCCCCGCACGCTCGGTGATGCAATTCGATTGGGTAGGAACAAACTTGGCCTCAGTCAGCGGGCACTAGCGGCAAAGATCTCCGAACTGGGTGTGCCAATGGATGCGACGGCAGTCACGAGACTTGAGAACAATCAGCGAGAAGCTCGCCTGAGTGAAGGGATTGCGCTCTCACGCTTCCTTGGCTTCGACCTCTTCAACTACGCCCCTGCCGGTTTTTCCTATGCGGGCCTGGTGGCTCACACGGTGGCCTCATACAAGACGGCCGCCGAGTGCATGGTCGCTCTGTTACTGGACTCGGCGGAGGCGCTGGGAATGCAGAACTACCTGGACGATCCGGTGGATCGCGACGAGATTCTCACCTCCCTGATGAACGAGATTAGGGATCAGACCGAAGTGAATGGCGAACTTCAAATCGGCGACGAGCCTGTCTCGGCCCTGTTGGCGGCACCACTCGAGTGGGAGCGTCGGGGTGCATTGATGGTTCTGCAGCACTTGGTTTCTCAGCTAGGAGTTGGTGACAGTGGCAGCACCGAGGCGTAACCGGCGCGCCGGCGTCGAGGATCTATGGTGGAAGACGGTTCGTGTCGACGGCAAAGAGCAAAAGGTCGAATCGAAATTGCATGGATCTGGAAAGCGTTGGCGTGCAAGGTACGTCGATGACGAGAGTCGTGAGCGGACAAAGCGATTCGATCGCAAGGTTGATGCTCAGAAGTGGCTCGATGACATCGTGGCGAGCCAGGTCACCGGCAACTACATCGACCCGGTACGCGGTCAGATCACCTTCGGCAGCTTCTATGCAGAGTGGGCGCCGCGTCAGGTCTGGGTGCATCACACACGCCGCGAGAATGATCGTCTCGACCGGACTGTTCCGTTCCGTGACGTAGCGATGGCGGACCTGCGGGCGAGCCACTTCGAGGCCTGGGTCAAGAAGATGCAGGATCAACCTCTGGCGCCGTCGACGATCAAGTCACGGATGATGACCGTGCGCTCCATTCTCAAAGCAGCGATACGCGACAAGGCGCTCGCGTCTGACCCGAGTCAGGGCGTCAAACTCCCCCGCACTCGGCGCGCTGAGGCCGCAATGGTGATTCCGACCAGCGAGCAGGTCGGCAAGCTAATCCTGTGCGCAGAGAATCGATTCACGCTATTCATCGCACTGTGCGCTTTCGCCGGCCTCCGCTCTGGCGAGGCATCCGCGTTGCAGGTAGCGGACTTCGATTTCCTGCGTCGAGACATTCACGTCGAGCGTCAGGCGCAGCGGATCCGCAGTGGCGTCGTCGAGATTCGCCCTCCGAAGTACGGCAGCGAGCGAGTGATAGCTGCACCGAAAGAACTCATCGACATGGCGGCCGAGCACATCCGCTTGCACGTCCCTGGCGACGACCCGCAGCGCTGGATGTTCGAGGGGCTCAACGGGAACCCGATGGAAAACAACATGGTCGGCGGGCGTTGGCGCAAAGCGAAGGCTGCGGCAGGCATTACGGACGTCAAGCTGCACTCCCTGCGGCATTATTTCGCGTCCGGTCTGATTGCTGCAGGGTGCGACGTGGTGACCGTTCAGCGCGCTCTCGGGCACTCGTCTGCGTCCGTCACGTTGGACACGTACAGCCACCTGTGGCCGAAGGCTGAGGATCGCACTCGCAAGGCCGCGAGCAGTCTTCTCGATGAGGCGCTTGGATCTACTGCGTACCCTCTGCGTACCGAAGGCCTCTCCTGAGCTTCTGACCTGGCATTCCAGGCGTTGACCACGATGGTGTGGAGCCAACTACGCACCGCCGCATCCCCGCGGAACTTCGCCGCCTTGCGGTGCGCGGACAACAGACCCTCCTGGAGTGCGTCTGCCGCGTCCTCGTCCGAGTAACTCGTTCGCCGGGCAACGTGCCACAGATGATCCTGATGCCGGACCAGTAGTTCACGGAACGCGTGTCGATCGCCCGCGACATGAGCGGTCAACAATTCGAAATCCGTCGCCTCGAGATTCTTGTTCTCGAAACTTCTGGATTCGAAATTTCCGGCTCCGCCCCCGGTGCCCCCCCGATAACTGTGCACGGGCGGATATTAGCCCAGTCGGTAGGTTTCAGAAGGGCCAAGGGCGATCACTTTGCAGCAGTGAATGCAATCTCCGAGATGGATGTCTGGTTTTGTCCGGATTCGGTGCTGAGCTGCGTAATCCAAACCAGGACATACTGACCCGAGCCGTCCGACGAGAGCGGAATGTCGGTCACACCGTTCTTCAGTACACCGGATCCGATTTCCTTGGTCTGATCCAGCGAAGTGTTCGCAGAAGGGGCAGAACGGATTTCAACGACGGTTCCGGGCGAATCGGACGTGATCGCAATGTTTTTCAGGTTGGCCGCATCGGCGAGCGTCACCATCAGGCCGACGCCGTTCTTCAGGGACGGGAAGGGCTGGAAGTACGAGTCCGACGACCATGCGGTGGCCGGATTGCCGTCGATGGCGTTCTTCGCCGTTGCGGGCTGATCAGGCGTGCCCTGGGGTGAGAACACCGTTACGGCCGAGGCGGCTACCGGCACCGTTGCCGCCGCCGGTGCGGGGGCAGGTGAATTGTTCTCGGGCGCAGTAGCTTCGGTAGTCAGGCCGAAACTCTGCTCGCTGAGCGGGGTGTCGTTACTGCCGCCCGAGAGGAAGCTCGCTACCCACACCACAAGGAGAATCAGGACGATCACGGTGAAGACACCGAGCGCCGTCAGTGCCGCGAGCATCCGCGTCGACTTCTTCTTCTCGGCCTCGATGGCTTCGGGGTCGTTCAGTGCGTGACCCGACGCTCCCTGTTCGCGGTGGCCGAGACGAAGTGCCGGAATCATTTCCGTCTTGTCGTTGACGACGGACGCCTGATCGAGAATGTGCTGCACGGTGGCAGCAGTGCGGATTCCACTCTCCGACTGCAACGCTCGAACTGCCACGGCCGAGATGTCGAACGGGACCTCCGGACGGACGACCCGAGGTTCGACGATGTTGCCGTCGGCGCCGCGGCCGGCGGGAAGCAAACCACCGACGGGACCGGCGGACGGATCGGCGAGCGGCCAGCGCGCCGTGATGAGCGAGTACAGCATGGCGCCGAGACCGCGGACGTCGCTGGTGGAATCGGCGTCGGCAAGCGTCGCCGGGAACGCCAGTACGGCGTCACCGTTGATGCTGATGCGAACGCGGTCCGGGTGATCGATGGACAGCGCGCCGCCGGTGCGGTGAGCAGCTTCGGCAGCGGCCGCGAGGGCGCGGATGGCGCGGGCTGCACCGATCGGTGACGGCGTGGTCTCGGCCATCTCACGCAGCGAGCGGCCGGGAGTCCATTCGGCGACGACGATGCCGCCCGAACTTCCGCGGACGACGTCGAGGACGCGAGCCAGACCGGGCGAGTTGATCCTTCCCAGGCGCAGTGTGCGCGAGAGAACCGCCTGCGGTCCGGACTGGCTGTCGTCGTCACCGCGCTGATCGGCGTCGACGAACGTCAGGGCTACTTCACGGTCGAGCTTGACGTCGAGAGCTTCCCAGAACTGCAGTCCGCGGGTTCCGCCGTGCGGCGCGAGCAGACGGTAGCGTCCGCCGGCGACAGAGGCGCCCGGGATGAGCTTGGGTCCACGGGGCATCGGTCGCTGGGCCGGTCGTGCTGCGGATCCGGCGGCAGGTGTGCGAGGCGCAGCGGGCGGCGGTGTCTGAGCTGCAGCCGTCTTCTGAGGTTCGGGTGCCTTCTTGTCCGAAGCAGGCGTCTTCGACGCGGGTGTCTTCGACACGGGAGCCGAAGGTGTCTTCGACACACTGACCGGAGGCACCGGCGGTGCGGCCTTCTGCACCGGCGGCTGTGGCTTCTGGCCCTGCTGTGGCTTCTGGACCGGCCGCTGCGCGGGCTGCTGTGGCCTCTGACCCTGCTGTGGCTTCTGGCCGGCAGATGCGGAGGAACTCGTGGATGCAGGTGTGCCCGACGATGCCGTTGACTTCTGTTCGGACGCTTTCACGGCAGAAGTCCCGGCACTCTTGTTGCCGGAAACGTTGTCGTCGCTCACCCTCGCTCCTTCTCCATCGATAGCCCGTCCCCGAATACGCGCGGGTTGCGATCCTGTACGCCCATGACCAGGGTACGGGAGCGCACCCGGTCGTTCTTGCTCGTTTGATTCCGTTCTGATTGCAGGAATCAGCTCGGTGACGTCGTCGTCGGTGTTGTTACGTGTGTCCGGTTCGGCGCGACCTGTCAGTGAACGAATCTTGCGGGAGACCGCAACCGTTACCGACAGAACTTCCGGAACCTTCTTGAAGTAGAGAATCGTGAAGGTGATCGCGAGCATCAGGATGCCGCCGACGGCGACGCGAACCATCGAGCCGGGTCCGCCGAAACGCTCGGTGAGTTGATCGAATCCGAGGACGCGGTCGACCGCGAGCATGGTCAGCGAACCGGCCAGCGAGGCGAGTACGACGGACCAGACTGTCTTGCCCACGTTGGCCATCTGCAGGTTTCCGAGGCTGCGGTGCAGGAGGTATCCGCCGATGACGGCGCCGGTGATGTATCCGAGACCGTTGGCCGCACCGAGCAGGATCACGACCTGATCGCTGTTGGAGGCGAAGACCGGAGCGAGCGCCGAGAAAGCGATCTTCACTGCAGTGATGCCGAGAACGATCCACGTCGGCGTCCAGGCTTGTTCGCGGGCGTAGAACACACGAAGTTGGATCAGGACCAGCGCGTACGGAATCAACGTGAATGCCGACCAGCTCACGGCAGTGCCGAGACGTTCGGCCTGTTCGGGTCCGAAGCGGCCGTAACCGTAGAGCGCTTCACCGACCTGCGGACCCATGAAGGTCAGGAACATGATGATCGGAACCAGCGTGATCATGGTCAGACGTGTCGCGACCGACAGATCGTCCACGACGGCCGGGGTGTCGTCGGCCGCAGCGTTGCGGCTCAGGCGCGGCATGATCGCGGTCAGAACCGTCACTCCGAGCACGCCGTACGGGAGCTGCAGGAGCAACCAGGCCTGGCTGTAGATGGCAGGGCCGGCTTCGTCGGCATGTGAGGAAATCTTGGTCGCGAAGATCATGCCCATCTGGCTGATCAGGACGTACAAGACGATGGCGACGGCCATGCCGCCGAACTGGCGCAGGCGATCGTCGAGACCCCACAGCGGCTTGAGCGAGATCTTCTCGCGGCGAAGCGCGGGGATCAGGCTGGCTGCCTGCACGATGACGCCGATGGTGATGCCGATGCCGAGGGTGAGCAGCTTGGCGTCGC
The DNA here is from genome assembly GCF_903819475.1 of Rhodococcus sp. UFZ-B548. NCBI lineage: Bacteria > Bacillati > Actinomycetota > Actinomycetes > Mycobacteriales > Nocardiaceae > Rhodococcus > Rhodococcus sp. UFZ-B548. The sequence continues at coordinate 120,321 of NZ_CAIJDS010000014.1, read as the reverse complement.
CCATCGAGACCGGATCAAGCGAGATCTCGCCCGGAGTCAGGCGGTAGACCACGAGCACCACGAGGACGACGACGTTGTTGAGTACAGGAGCCCAGGCTCCGGGCTTGAAGATCTGCCTGGTGTTCAGAAACGCTGTGAACAGTGCCGACAGCCCGTAGAACAGGATCGCCGGCAGAAGTAGATACGACAGCGCCGTGGTCAGGTCGGTGCTGACCTTGCCGTCTTCGGACAGGAAGACGTATTTGGTGAGTACGGGTGCTGCCAGGGTCGCGAGTAGCGCGGCCATGCCCAGTAGGACGAGCGACGCCGTGAAGAGGCGTCGGACAAATGCTTCGCCGTGATCGGCGTCCTCCCGCTCGGCGCGGACCAGCACTGGGACGACGATCGCGGTCAGAACGGCGCCCAAGACGAGCTCCGCGATCATGTTCGGGATCTGGCTGGCCACGGTGAACGAACTGGCGATGGCCGGGCCGAGGACCATCAGGATCATCAACTGCTTGGCGAATCCCGTGATGCGGCTCGTCAGCGTCGCGATCGCGATGGAACCCGTCGCCGCGAGGAGGCGGGAGTTCGTCTCCTTACGATCACCGACCAGGGCGTGCGCGTCGGTATCGAACTCGTCCGACTTTGTCGCCTGCCGATCGGCGAATTCCATCTCGGCTTCGCGATATCTGGGATAGTCGCGGATCACCGGGATGGTCATGGTGGGTGCGTCGTCGAAACGTGCGTCGGGGTTGACCGGCTGAATCGGGTAGCCGCGCTCCCACGGTGGCATCCGAGGATGCGAACGGGTCGTGGCACTCTTGCGGGTGATCGCCGAGCGGCGACCCTCCTCGGGTGGATTCCCGGTCATGAGCGTTCGTACCCTTCATCTGCTGGGTCCGGCTGACCCTTGAATCGATGCCACAGCCGTCGCCCTGCCAGGAACAGCAGCAACCCTCCCGCTGTCGCCGTCACGGCGGCCAGGGGACGACCGTACGCATTCGACCGTACGGTCACGCTGGTCGGCGTACCCAATTGGCGGCCATCTGTCGTGGTCAGCGAGAAGTTGACTTCCAGCTTGCGAGAATCGTTCATTTCGGCGGGCACAGTCAACTGTCGGCTACCTCGCGGTGGCAGCTGTTTGGGACCGATGTCACTGATCTGCATCTCGGGAGGGGCTTCCACACGCAGGTCGACGTTGATGGCGATGGGCAGCTCGTTGCGCGCCACCAGCAGGAGCGGGCTCTGCCCCGACGCGAGGGTGTAGACGCCGCCCGGAGACACCACGCTGACGGCCCGGTACATCCCGTCGACGGCTTCGGTGACGTTGTCGGCGCGGATGGTCGCAGCGCGCTCCGCCCGATTGACCGATGCGGAGTCGACGTTGCGGCGATCCGCCAAGGTCATCGAGCGAAGTAGATCTTCGCGGAGCGGTGCCGTGAATCCTCGGGGGGTGAGCGAAGCCGCCGGATCGTCCACGAGCGATGCTTCGAGCCCGTCGATACGCGGAAGTTGGGTGGTTGCGGTCTCGACGACGGACGTCTGCGGACCGTCCTGGGTGGCTCGGTCCGGGTAGTCGAGCGTGGCGGCGTCAGTGGCCCCCGGTTGTCTGCCGAGTAGTGCGGGCAGGGCCTGAGGTGAGGCGAGACCGGAGCGAATGAGGGTCGCGAGCATCGAGAGCACGGCGGTGGCGTCGTTGCTGTCCGCGGTCCACAGTTGCGGCGGCGCGAAGATCTGATTGCGCGGCAGAGAAGTCGGCGTCAGCGCGGCCCACGCCATCGCTCCCAGCGCGTCCTGGCGCCGGGCGCTGCGCGATTCGATGTCGATGGTCGGCGCGGTGTCGTCGGGGATGTACGACGGGACCTGCGGCTCCGAGCCGGTGGCGGCCAAGGCTGCGGCTGCCGAAGTGTCGAACGCAAGCGCGTCGAGTGAGCCGGTTATCCGCGACGACAGTTGCGGGGCTGCCGAGTCGACGGAGGTGTCAGCCACCATCGCTGTGGTGGGATTCACGCTCAGCACCTCTGCGGTGGCCGAGTCGAGGACACCCGAATCCGGCCAGACGAAATCTCGCAGTGACGTCACGCCGAGGATGTTGTCGACGATGTCTGCCGGGCGTGCGAGCGCGGTAGCCGTCAACTCCGGATTGGCCACCGAGGTGACTGCGGCGAGATCGGCCTGGGCGAACGGAACCGCCGTAGTGCACATCGAGGAGGCGAGGGTCTTCACCCGGCCGAGCCATTGGTTGGCGGCGTCGCTGCCACGGCCTTCGTGCGACGGTCCGGTGGGATCTGACGAGTTGTCGGCCACGAGGTATCCGCGAGTCATGTTCTCGACGGTGATCAGAAGGTCGGGGTCGATTGCCAGGCAGAGCGCATCCGTGACGCGGCGATCGGTATCGCTCTCGGGCTTGGTGGCGTTCTCCACCGCATCGACCAACGCGTCCAGGCGCCCGCCGTCGGAAAGTTCGGTGGCAAGTTCGTCGTCGATCAGGCGCACGGGCTCGTTGACCGCGCCCGGGATTCCGCCGACGAGTCGTGGCGCGTCGGCCAGCGGCCACATGAGCGTGACGCCGATCGGGGCGGACGTGTCGGGGGGAACGACGGCCGTCGCGGACGAACTGGGTGTTCCGGATGTGGCGTTCGATTCGGCCGCGGCCGGCACACCGAGCACTGGGAGCAGGAAGCGTGCGTCGTCGAGTCGGGCGGCCCCGCCGTATTCCGGGGTGCCGTTCACGTTGACGAGCATCGGGTAGACGCCCGGTTCGGTGATGTCGAGAGACAACCCGGTTGTGCTCCGGAGCGGCAAGGTGAGTGTGAACTGCTTGGACTGGCCGGTGTCGAGGGTGGTGGCAACGGTGTCGAATTCGCCGACCGTGTCGAAAACAGCCTGGTCGAAATCGAGTGCTGCGCGCACGTCGGAACTGGAGTCGATCGCGGGAGCGCGTTGCAGCCTCACTCCGACGTCCTCGACGGGACGGTCACCGACGTTCTTCACCGTGCCCTTGACCACGACGTTGCGGTCGCTGGTTGTCGTCACGGTGGTCGGTGCGGTGGAGTCGATGGTCAGCTGCAGAAATTTGGCATCGTTGGTGTTTCGCGCCGGTGCACGCTCACTGGGCTGGCTGGACGGAGCGGCCCAGGAGACGGCCGTCGTCGCGGGCCCGAAACCGACAGCGGCCATCACCAAAGCGGCCACACCGGCCCGCCGCAGAGCCATTCTCATCCGGCGTCCGGTTCCTTCGGGTGCTGTACTCGCGGGATTTCAGGTCGGTGCATTTCAGGTCGCGGCATTTCGGCGATCATCTGCGATGCAAGTTCGGCCAGCTTGCGCTCGTCGGCGTATGCGAGTCGCTTGTGCAGTTCCGTCAGCGGCACCCAGGCGACTTCGGTGACCTCGATGTCCTCGTCGGAGAGTTCACCGCCGAGAAAGCGGAGGAGATAGTGGTGCACGGTCTTGTGGACGCGTCGACCTTCGGTCACGAACCAGTAGTCGATGCTGCCCAGCGGTGCCAGGACGGTTCCCTGGATACCGGTTTCTTCTTCGACCTCACGCATTGCGGTCTGTTCGGCCGTCTCACCTTGCTCGATATGGCCCTTGGGTAGCGACCAGAGCAGGCGTCCGCGGCGGTCGGTTCGGCCGATCAGTGCAGCGCAGAGGCGTTCGGGAGGTCCGCCCCAGCCGTCGACGACCAAGCCGCCCGCAGACGTTTCACGGACGGTTCGCATCAAAGGTTTATCGGGGTTGCCGACGGCAGGTCGACGCCGCGGGTTGCGGCGACTCCTGTTTGTTCGTTCGGCACCAGACACCTCATCGATACTAGTTGGCCTTGCAGCGTTGCCCGGTAACCCGCGCAAAGCGGTCTATCGCGTTCGTATGCGCGTTCTGCTATTTGCGCACCTTAAGTAAGCTCCTTTCACGTGACTGTCCCTACCTCCGACGCTGATCGCCGCCTACGACTGCTTGCCGACGCCACTGCAACGCTCGGCACGTTGTCCGACGTGTTGAACCCGCTCGGTGAGCGTTTTGCCGAGGCCGGTCACGAGCTGTTCCTGGTGGGTGGCAGTGTTCGCGACGCGATCCTGGGCCGCTTCAGTGGCGATCTGGACTTCACGACGGACGCCAGGCCGGAGAAGGTTCAGGCTCTGCTCAAGGGCTGGGTGGACAAGCAGTGGGACACCGGCATCGAGTTCGGGACCATCAGCGCCATCAAGCACGGCCAGGAGATCGAGATCACGACCTTCCGGGCCGACGCTTACGACCGTGTCTCACGTAATCCGATAGTCGAGTACGGAACGACGTTGGCCGACGATCTGGTGCGCCGCGATTTCACCGTCAACGCGATGGCGATGAAGATCGGCGCGGACGGTTCCTACACGTTTGTCGATCCGCTGAACGGCATGGACGCCCTGCTGGCCGGAGAACTCGATACGCCGTCGGCGCCGGAGAACTCGTTCAACGACGATCCGCTGCGGATGCTGCGCGCAGCCAGGTTCGTCTCGCAGCTTGGTTTCACGTTGAACAATCGTGTTTTCGAGGCCATCAAGGAGATGGCGTCGCAGATCGAGCGGATCACCGCCGAGCGTGTGCAGGTGGAGCTGAACAAAATGATGCTGGGCATGTACCCGGTGGACGGCATCAACATGATGGTCGACTCCGGACTGGCTGCATACGTGCTGCCCGAGGTTCCGCAGATGAAGCTCGAGATCGACGAGCATCACCAACACAAGGACGTCTACCAGCACTCCCTCACCGTGCTCCAGCAGGCGATCGACCTCGAAGAAGGCGATCCCGATCTCGTATTGCGTTGGGCTGCACTGCTTCACGACATCGGCAAGCCGGACACCAAGCGCAACGAACCGGGCGGCGGCGTCAGCTTCCACCACCACGAGGTGGTTGGCGCCAAGCTGGTGCGCAAGCGCATGCGTGCCTTGAAATTCTCGAAGCAGATGGTCGACGACGTTTCGCAACTCGTGTTCCTGCACTTGCGTTTTCACGGCTACGGCAAGGGGCAGTGGACCGACTCCGCGGTGCGGCGGTACGTCACCGACGCGGGCGAGCTGCTCCCCCGGCTGCACAAGCTCGTCCGGGCCGACTGCACCACGCGTAACAAGCGCCGCGCCGCGCAGTTGCAGGCCACGTACGACGACATCGAAGAGCGGATTGCGCGCATCGCGGAGCAGGAAGACCTCGCTCGCGTGCGTCCGGACCTCGACGGCAACGCCATCATGGAACTGCTCGGCATCCCGGCCGGCCCGCAGGTGGGCAAGGCATGGACGTTCCTCAAGGAACTACGTCTGGATCGCGGCCCGCTCGAACGTGACGAGGCCGAAGCCGAACTGCTGAAGTGGTGGGCTACCCAGCAGGGTTAGTTTCTCGTTTCTTGCGGTTGATCAGCACCGCTGACAATCCGGCGGCATAGACACCCGCGCCGGCAAGGGCCAGGCCGACGCTCTTGCCGTCGGGTGCGATCACCGTCGACGCTGCCGCGATCGCACCGATGAACGCGACGTTGAACACGGTGTCCTGCAAGGCGAATACCTGGCCACGACGGTCGTCGTCGATGTCGATCTGCATGGCCGCGTCGCCGCTGAGTTTCACGGACTGCCCGGCGATGCCGAGCAGGAAGGCGGCGATCAGCAGCGATCCCTGCGTCAGGGTGGTCACGAAGACGAGCTGGACGGCCACCGCGCACACCAGGGCGTACGTGATCGTCCGTGAGCGACCGATCCGCGGGATGAGGAACGGTGTGATCAATGCCGCGATCAGCATTCCGATGGCCGTTGCGCCGACGGCGACGCCGAATCCGGCCATCCCTCCAGGTAATTGGGAGCCGTTCGAGGTGTCGCGTAGGACCAGCACCATGATGAGGGTGTTGATGCCGAAGCAGATGCGGTGCGCTCCGATCCCGATCATTGCCGTGGTGACGCCAGGCGCCTCCCAGACAGCGGTTGCCCCGGTGCGCAGTCCGGTCGTTACCGAACGGACGGCGCTGGCACGAGTCACTTCGTCGGCCACTGGACCAAGTGAGCGGGCGGTGAACCTGGCCGCGGCGAGGGCTGCGATCACCGATCCCAGTGCTGCGATGGCCACGGCGGCGCCTGACGCTCGATCCCCCGCGCCGATCACGCCGATGATCGCCACCGCTGCCGAAGCACCAAGAGCGGCTACCACCGAACCAGCCGTTGTGAGAACGGAATTGGTTGCCACCAGCCACGATTGTCGGACGACCTTCGGCAGGGATGCGGATACGCCTGCCCCGACAAAGCGGCTGACCCCGATCGCAGCAAGCGCACACGTCAACAACAGAGTGTCACCGCCGCCGGCGACCAGCAGCACCGCGGTGGTCAGGATGAAGAGCCCGCGGAGCACGCTCGCCCACAGGAGCACCAGGCGGCGGTCCCAACGATCCAGCAGAGCGCCGGCAAAGGGGCCGATCACCGAATAGGGAAGGAGCAGTACGGCAAAGCCGGCCGCTATCGCCACCGGATCGGTTTCGCGTTCCGGGTTGAAGAGGATTGCGCCGCCGAGCGCGGCCTGGAACATTCCGTCGCCGAACTGGCTGGAAAAGCGGACGAGCGCCAGCCTTCCCAGGCCGGGTGATTCACGCAGGGTGTGCAGTACGCGCTGCCAGGCCTCGCGGCGGTTCGAGGCTCGGTTCATAAGCGGAAACTGTAGTGGGTGGGTCAGGCGCCGATTTTGACGGTGGCCCGCTCGAGGATCGGCGCGATGTCGATCCCCCTCGGCAGGGTTCCGAACACGCTCCCCCAGCTATTTCCGAGCCGACTCGCGCAGAACGCGTCCGCCACCGCGGGGTGCCCGTAGCGGAGCAGCAGCGAGGCTTGCAGTGCGAGTGCCATGTCACCGACGATCTTTCGCGCCCGGTATTCGATGTCGTCGAAATCGCCGAATGCCGCCTCGAGATCCCGCACTGCCTGATCGAAGCGGGCGTCCACGCCACTCGCTTGTTTCAGTTCGTCGAAGAACACCTGCAGCGTTTCGGGTTGCTTCGCCATCGCCCGCAGTGTGTCGAGCGCCGCGACGTTGCCCGACCCTTCCCACACCGAGAGCAGCGGAGCCTCGCGATAGAGGCGCGGCATCCGGGATTCCTCCACGTATCCGTTTCCGCCCAGACACTCGAGTGCCTCGGCAGCGTGGATCGGTCCGCGCTTGCAGACGAAGTACTTGCTCACGGCCAATGAAATGCGTCGTAGTGCGCCCGCGTGGGCATCGCCCGACGTTGCGCGGTCGGTCAGCGCGGCCAGCCACATCGCGACGGTAGTCGACGCTTCCGATTCCACCGCCAGATCTGCGAGAACATTGCGCATCAAAGGTTGGTCGATCAGGTTGGCGCCGAACGCACTTCGATGATTCGCATGGTGAACTGCCTGCAGCGTGCCGACGCGCATGCCGGTGGCCGTGCCGATCGTGCAGTCCAACCTGGTCATGTTGACCATCTCGATGATGGTGCGCACGCCCCGGCCTTCCTCGCCCACCATCCACGCGAGAGCGTCGCGGTATTCGACCTCGCTGCTCGCGTTGGAATGATTTCCCAACTTGTCCTTCAGACGCTGCAGGTACATGTTGTTGAGCGAGCCGTCTGGCAGGACCCGAGGAAGGAAGAAGCACGACAGACCGCCCGGCGCCTGGGCGAGGACGAGGAACACGTCCGACATCGGTGCGGAGGTGAACCACTTGTGGCCTGTCAGGAGATAGCTACCGTCGGATTGTGGCACTGCCCTTGTGGTTCCGGCACGCACGTCCGAACCGCCCTGTTTTTCCGTCATCGACATTCCGGCGATCAATCCGGGTTTGGTGAGGGGAGCTTTCAGCGCCGAATCGTAGTGGCGGGTGGTCAGGAGGGGTTCGTACTGAGCGGCAAGATCCGCGTTGTGCCGCAGCGCTGGGATCACGGCGTACGTCATGGAGATGGGGCAGCCGTGGCCGGCGTCGGTTTGACCCCACACGGCCATCTTCGCGGCGCGGACGAGGTGTGCGTGTGGATTCGGGTCAGCCCACGGAGCGCCGTGCAGTCCCAATTCCACTGCGGTGCTCATGAGTCGGTGATAGGCAGGGTCGTAGCGGACCTCGTCGATGCGGTTGCCGTAGCGGTCGTGGGTTCTCAGGACAGGTGGGTGCTCCTCGGCCAGGTCGCCCCACTCCTGAGCTTGCGCGCTGCCGGCGCGGACCCCGACGCGATGAACCTCTTCGGCTGCGTCCGAAGCTCCCTCGCGGTGTAGTGCCTCGAGGATCGGCGCGTATTCGGCTGCGTCGTAATCGATCAGGGGCGGAACCTGATTGGTGACTTCATGCGTGGGTGTCATCGAAACTCCCTAACGATCGAAGGGTGAAGGCGAGGATGGCGTCGATCGCAGTGGGATCCGTGGTGCCGCCGCGCAGCGGAAGGATCAGGGCCTCGCCGATTGCCCCGACGATGCACGCTGCCGTCAGAGTGGCGTCCTGCGACGGTATCTCACCGGTGTCGACTGCCGAGCGGATTGCGGTGGCCAGGCAATCGCGGAACGATTCGCGAAACATGAGTCGCTGTTCGTCGACGAGTGGATCCACCGGTTCCACCAGCAGTGCATAGGCGAGAACCGGTGCACGCATGGCACGTTCGGCGAAGGTGCGAACCGACGCCGATACCGCGGAGCGGTGGTTGCCTTCCAGACTTCGGGCATTGTCTCCGGCGTCCCGGGCCGCGGATACCTCACGGCTGCAGACTGATTGGAACACTTCGGCGAACAATTCACCCTTGCCGTCGAAATTTCGATACAGCGTCCCGGTGGCGACGCCGGCGTTCTTGGCCACCGCGGCGATGGAACACCCCGCATAACCGTGGGTTGCCACTGCCGACGTGGCGGCCTCGAGCAGTCGGGCGCGTTGGGCGTCCAGTCTTTCTTGTACTGCCGGAGTGCGGCGATAGGCCATGTGAAGAAGTGAACACCCGTTCCGTTCTTGCGTCAAGAGTTGACTGGCGCAGAACGGCGACGCGGCTACTGGTGCATCGTTGAACTTTTACACGCAAACTCCGTGGGTGAGCATTTCGATCAGCCCGTCGGCCGCCTTTCGAAACGGTTCTTCGGATTGGGCAGCACGAGCGAGGACGTAAGCACCTTGCCGCACTGCGAGAATGGTGGCGGCGAGAGCTTCGATGTTCGCATCGGGACGGATTTCACCGTTGCTGCGCCCGTCTTCGAGTGTGGACGCAATGTTCTGTTGAATCCACACGAACATGGTCTGGATCGGTGCTCGCAACTCGTCGTTGGATGCGACCTCAGTGTCTTGGACCAATCTCCCGAGCCGACACCCTCGGAGGACGTGTTCGTCGATCGTGAGGAAGGCGGCGATCTTGTCGACGGTCGTCTGGCCGGAGCTGAGTCGCTCGTTGATTTGCGTTTGCAGTTCGCGTCCCATGAGATGTTCCGCGGCGACCGCCAGGTCCGCTTTCCCTTGGAAGTGGTGGTACATGCTGCCTTGCCCGACGTCAGCCATTTCCTGTACGGCGCGTGGGCTGGTTCCGGAGTAGCCACGCTCCCACAACAGTTCTTGCATGCTTGCGATCAGCCGTTCCGCGCTACCCATGAAGACATTGTACCTATGGGTATGTACAGTCTCTGTGAAAGCTGTTGTACTTGCAGGTACAGAAATTCCGGAGACGGGGGCCTCCTATGGGTACGAGCAACATCTCTGCTGACAGCTCGGTCGGCGACTCAGTGTCTGACGAAACGAAAAATGCTGCACCAGTGAGTGATTCAAGTGTTCAGGCGCTGGCACTGACTGCGGTTTGTCTTGGATTCTTGATGATCCTGTTGGACGGTAGCGCTCTCAACATCGCGTTACCGGCAATCGAACGCGACATCGGTGGCTCCATTGCCGCGTTGCAATGGTTGGTGAACATCTACACGATTCCTCTGGCCAGCCTGTTGCTCACAGCGGGAGTTCTGGCGGACCGAGTCGGTTCTCGCAGTGTCTACCTGTGGTCGTTGGGCGGCTTCACGGCGGCTTCTCTGTTGTGCGCCATCAGCCCGAACCTGGTTGTGCTGGCGGCATTTCGTTGCCTGCAGGGTATCGCTGCTGCCGGACTTCTTCCAACGACACTGGCGATCATTGCACGCACCTATCCGGATCCGATCGCGCGTGCCAAGGCAATCACGATTTGGGGAGCAACGGGCGGAATCGCATTGGTCGCAGGACCGATCGGAGGAGGCTTGCTCACCGAGTTCATCGGTTGGCGCTCGATCTTCTTCGTCAATGTTCCCATCGGCGTAATAGCCCTCTGGCTGTGCTGGCGGCATGTCCGTGAAACCGCGACGCGCGATGCGGAATCCTATGACGTTCCCGGGCAGGTCCTCGGCATCGCCGGACTTGCCCTCCTGGTAGCCGGTTTGATCGAAGGCGGCTCCCGCGGGTGGGGTGATCCGTTGGCGCTGGCGTTGCTACTCGGATGTGTGCCAGCGCTCGTCGGGTTCTTCGTCGTCGAGGGCCGGACCCGGCATCCGGTTCTGCCGCTGTCGATCTTCCGTAAGCCGGCGTTCTCTGCATCCATAGCGAACGGATTCGCCTTCCAATTCGGGGCTTACGGCATGCAATTCATGCTCGCGATATTCATCCAGTCCTACTGGGGCTCTTCAGCGCTGCGGACAGGACTGTTCTTTCTGCCGTTTGCAGTGTTGTGGACGTTCGGAACGCTGGTCCTCAATCGCGTGTGGGCAGGTCGCGGTATGTGCTGGCTCCTGACTGTCGGTGCTTCCACTGCTGCGATCGGCGCGCTCCTGTGCACCGCGATCGGGGACAGCGATACCTGGCCTGTGGTGATGGCGGGGACCGCCCTCGTCGGTCTCGGGTGTGGTGTGTTCGGCCCCAGCTGCAATGGAGCGGCCATGGCAGTGATCGACAAATCGTTCGCCGGACTTGCCTCGGGGGTACTGAATACCTCCCGTCAAACGGGCATGGCGATCGGCGTCGCGGCCCTGGGCATCGCTCTGAGTGCGTCGAACTCCGTTGGTGGGGCACGCATCGGGATGATCTTCGTTGCAGCGTGTTTCGTGGCCATCGTCGCTCTCAGTCGACGCTATCTCACGCAGATCTGAGTGATGCCCGGCCCACCGCCAGATTCAGGCAGCAGCGGTGCGAGCCTGTTCCGCGCGCCACCACGCGACGGTCTCTTCGGCGGCCTGATCGAGCGGCGTCGGCGAGAGTCCGAGCAGCACTTCGCTGGCACTCGAGTCCATGACAAACGGCTTGGTGAACTGGTAGTTCATCTCCGCGAGTTCGCGGCTGTCGGTGTTGATCTTGCCGGCGGCGTCGAGCACCCAGGCGGGCAGGACACCCACCTTGGCGGGGGTCGCCCCGGCGGCTCGGGCGAAGGCCTCGGCGATTTTGCGCTGAGTGAGCGCGGGGCCGGTGGGTGCGTGGATGACGGAGTTCCAGAGTTCGGGGTTGTGTGCTGCTGCGATCATCGCCGCCGCGAGATCGGGGATGTAGGTGAAGGAGTGCGGCTGGTCTGCGGAACCGATGACACGAATCTTCTTACCTGCCATGACCTTCGGAACCATGCGCTCGCCGGCGTGGGCGGTGCGGACGCGGGGGCCGAAGAAGTCCGAGGCCACGACGCTGACGGTGGGTGTTGCGGAGGCCTCGCGAGCACGCAGCAGCGCGGTGCGCACTCCGCGCTTGCCGCCGGTGGCGTTGCGTGGATCGGATTCGGTCATCAGGGTGTCGGAGTTGTAGGCGTAGAGGCTTTCGGGGAAGACCACGACGGCTCCGATGGATGCGGCTGCGTCGAGCACAACCTTCTCGGCCGCCGGGAGTTCCCGCTCCCAATCGGCTGCGTTGTAGGCGGCGTGGATGCAGTGGTAGATGGCCGTGGCGCCCTCGCTGACCGAGCGCAGGGCCTCGGAATCCGAGACGTCGACGCGTCGGCGGTCGATCAGCGGGTGCTCGGGCCCGCTGCCGGACCTGGTCAGGAGCCGGACGTTGATTCCCTGCTCGGCGAGCTGTAGCGCGACGGCGGATCCGACGGGTCCTGCTCCGGTGACGATTTCGAGGTTCGACATGGTGTGCTCCTTCTCGTTTCGGGTGAACTGAGAGCACTGCTCTCGTTTTCAAGAATGCACCCGCGTCTCAGTGCTGTCAAGAGCAGTGCTCTCTTTTGTTGATAGTGCTCTCGGTCATGGGGCAAGATGGACTCATGGTTGGGACTCCCCGTGAGCGGGCGCGCGAACAGACGCTGCAGGACATCACCCGGATCGGGCGCGAGCATCTTGCTGCCGTCGGCGCCGCCGCGTTGTCCTTGAGGGCCGTCGCGCGTGATCTGGGAGTCGTGTCCTCAGCGGTGTACCGCTACGTCGCCAGTCGTGACGAACTGCTGACCTTGCTGGTGGTGGACGGGTACACGGAACTGGGCGCGGAAGTGGACTCCGCCGTGAATGCCGTTGCAGCAGAAGATTTTCGCGGACAGTTCATTGCTCTCGGGCGTGCCGTCCGGAGTTGGGCGATCCGGGAGCCGGCTCGATACGGATTGCTGTTCGGCAGCCCCGTCCCCGGTTACGACGCTCCGGGCGAGCAGACCACCGGCCCTGGCACCCTCGTCGTGACCCGGCTGATCGGGATCATCGACGCCGCCCATCGCGCGGGTGCACTCACGGTGCGAGAGGGCCCGGACCTGAGTGACACGCTGGCAACGGACCTCGAGGGAGTGCGGAAAGAACTGGGCACCGAACTGCCGCCGGATGCCGCGGTGCGCGCAACTCTCGTCTGGGTATCGCTGTTCGGTTCGGTGAACTTCGAGGTGTTCGGGCAGTACGGAAGCGATACGTTCACCGATGCGAGTGAGATTTTCGAGCGGCATCTGGCACTACTTGCCGATGTGGCGGGTCTGACCTGAACACGCCTGTGTCTCGTTCCTCCGCACGCAGTTGTCGGTGAGATGATGTCTTTGTGGCGCACGCAGAAGAACCCGAGGATCGAATGGCCTGGATAGAACCGGAGGTTCGTCCGGGCAGTTTGTTGGTGTCATCGACCGACCTCACGGAACCCGCATTTCGCCGCACCGTCATCTACATGATCGAGCACAACGACGCCGGGAGCCTTGGCGTCATCGTCAATCGGCCGAGTGAGACGGCCGTGCAGAACGTGTTGCCGCAGTGGTCACCGCTGACCGCGCATCCTTCGGCCCTGTACATCGGTGGACCCGTCAAGCGTGACTCCGCGCTCTGCCTGGGGATCGCTCGCAACGGTGCACGAATCGACGGCGTCGCCGGCCTGCGGCGGGTGGACGGCAAAGTTGTCATGGTGGATCTGGACTCGGACCCGGAGGTCATCGCTCCTCTGGTCGAAGGGATCCGCATTTTTGCCGGTTACTCGGGTTGGACTCTGGGCCAGCTGGATTCGGAGCTCGAACGTGAAGACTGGATGGTGATCAGCTCACTGCCGTCCGATGTGCTGACGCCGCCCCGAGTCGATGTCTGGGCACGGGTGCTACGACGCCAACCGCTCCCCGTGGCAATGCTGGCCAGCCATCCCATCGAAGTGGAACGAAACTGATCTGTCGGAGGTCGATGATATTCCTGTGTCATCGTTTTCGAGAGAGGTGGCAGCAATGATCGCTGAGCGTCAGATCCAGTGCGCGGATTGTGTTTCGGATGTCGATCACTGCCACGATTCTTTGCTGCGACATGCGGACGGATCACTCGAATGCACCGGCGTGAACTGCGTCGACCTGGCATCGAGTCGCCATGCGTTGTCCATCGATTGTGCTGAACTGCAGGGCGGTTGTGGCTGCGTCGACGCGACCCGAGGCGAGTTGCTCGCTAGCTGACGCTCACCGGATCCCGATTCGCGAAGCGTTGCGCCATCGCAGCACAGACGATCAGTTGGATCTGATGGAAGATCATCAGCGGCAACACGATCAGGCCGACGGGCTGGCCCGCAAACAGCACAGCCGCCATCGGTAGGCCTGTCGCCAAGGACTTCTTCGACCCGCAGAAGATGATGACGATCTGATCGGGAAGGTCGAACCCGAGCTTGCGCCCCGCGAGAGTGGTCACGCCGAGAACCAGCGCGAGGATCAGGCAGCACACGATTGTGAGGATCACGATCTGCCAGATCGTGATGGTGCTCCAGATCCCCTCTTTCATGCTCTCGCTGAAGGCGGCGAAGACAACGAGGAGGATCGATCCGCGATCGACGTACTTGGTGGGCTCGGCATACTTCTGCAGCCATCCGATCACCAGCGGGCGGATCAGCTGGCCCACGATGAACGGGATCAGCAGCTGCACGACGATGTCGAGGATCGACGAGAGGTCGACCGTCGCCTGGCCCGTTGTATTCATCAGCAGAACCACCAGCAACGGGGTGACGAAGACGCCGATCAGGTTGGAGAACGACGCACTGACAATCGCGCCGGCGACGTTTCCCTTTGCGATCGAAGTGAACGCGATCGACGACTGAACCGTCGACGGAACGAGGCACATGTAGAGGATGCCGGTGTAGAGCTCGTCGCTGATCAGGGTCGGCGACAGGAATCGCAGCGCAAGGCCGATCAGCGGGAAGAGCACAAACGTCGCGGCAAGGACGACAGTGTGCAGTCGCCAGTGCTTGACGCCCTTCCAGGCTTCCTGCGGCGAGAGCCGTGCACCGTAGAGCAGGAACAGGAAGCCGATGGCGATCTTGGTGGCCCAGTTCAGAATGCTCTCCGCGGTACCCGATACCGGGAACACACTTCCGAGCACGCCGGCGATGATGATGCCGAGGATGAACCCGTCGATGTAGAACCTACTGAGAAACTTCACCTGGCTAAGGATAACGGCGTGCGTCGACGGGCTCTCGAGCCCCACGGAGGTTGAAGCCCATCACGGCCAGGCACAGCAGCGTCCCGACGAGCGACAGTTCGATGATGGCTGTCTGCATTCCCTGGATGGTGATGGCGATACCCGCGATGATCGACGGGATCGCCAGTCCCGCGTAGCTGACGGTGAAGAATGCCGCCAGAACTCCGCCGTGGCTCTCGCGGGCGTGGATTCGGGCGGCGGCGTTGACGCGTTTCATGCCGCCGGCAAACGCCAGACCGTGCCCGGCGCCGACCACCACGGTGATGACGCCCAGCAGCGCAAGGCTCGGTACGAGGTCGACCACGAGTAGGCCGATCATTCCTAGAGCGAGGATTCCCAGGCCGGCGGTGACGGACGTCCGCGGGTCCATACGACTCCCGCCGAGCTGCGCGATCACCGAGCAGATCATGACCAGTGCAGCGGCCCCGCCGCCGAGTAGGAGGTTGTCGATGTTCAGCAGGCTGGTCATCCACGACGGGACCACCGACTGGAAGAGTCCGACAGCGCCCCACGACAGCGCGACGGCGAGCGAGCTGAGCCAGAACGTCTCTCGAATGGTGGCGGGAACATGCGGCATCTGGAAGAACCGCTTCGGGCGTGTGATGTCCCCGATCCGCGGCAGTAGCAGCAACACGATCAGTGCCGGGATGAACGCGACGAGGAAGATCAGATACGGCAACCGCAGCGGTTGCGGAAGGTACTGGGCGATCGCACCGGACACGAGTGGTCCGAGTGCACCACCCAACGCGCCCGTCACCGTCGATACGAGCGCTGCCCGTCGGTGATCGAAATTCGGTTCCTGCTCCACCAACGCGGCGCTGCCCGCCGCACTGGCCGCGCCCACCGCGATTCCCTGAGCAACGCGTCCGACGAACAACCACACCGTCGCGTCGGCGAATGCCAGAACGAGCGTGCCGACGACGCTCAGCGCGAGTGCAGTCAGAAGCACGGTGCGTCGGCCGAGGGCGTCGGACAGCGGTCCGAAGAACAGCAACGCCGGAACGAGGCCGGCGACGTAGACGCCGTAGATGAGCGTCTGGATGGTTGGCGTGAATCCGAACTCGGTCCGATACAGCCCGTAGACGGAGGTGGGCATGTTCGCGCCCAAGAGGATCACGGTGAGGACGTAGCCCACGCCGTAGAAGTGTCGATTGGTGCGGCGTGTGCGTTCTTCGGTGGCGACAGCTGTGGCGGACGTGGGAAGCCCCTCCTGATGACAGAGTTCGAAAATACATGGGTCGTCCTACGTATCGTAGGTGAGTGGAATGATCGTCGCGAATGCTGTGAGGATGAGTAGATGACCGTTGTTCGCAAGGAGTCCGCGTACGAGCAATCCCTCGATTGGATGCGCGCGCAGATCTCCGACGGCGCCTGGACCGTCGGGAACCGTGTTCCCACCGAGCCGGAACTGATGAGTGTTCTCGGCGTCGGCCGGAACACCGTGCGCGAAGCGATCAAGACACTGACGTCGACGGGAGTCCTGGAGATCCGTCGAGGATCAGGGACCTTCGTGCGCGCTCGGACCGACATCGGCGGACTGCTCGGCAAACACGCGTCCGTCGACGAGATGAAATACGTCTTCGAAGTGCGTCGTGCGCTCGAGATGGAAGCGGTCCGGTTGGCGTGTGAGCGTCGCAGCGACGACGACGTTCGGATACTTCGTGAACTGGCCGCCAAGCGTGATGTCCCAGCGGAGAACTTCGTCGACGTCGATCTCGCGTTTCACATTGCCGTTGTCGATGCCGCCCACAATCCCGTGCTGAAAGATCTGTTTGCCGGAATCCTCGAAACAGTTCGAGCCACCTACGAGGTGACCGAAGGGGTGCATCCGCCGTCGCTGACGTCTTCGCATCATCAGGGAGTTGCCGAAGCCATCGCCGAGCGCGATGTCATCAAAGCCAGGGCGGCGGCATGCGGGTATCTCGAGAAGACTCAGGAAGCGATCGGTTCAGGCTCGGCGGTTAGCGAGTCCGGGCGTCGGACAATCGATTGAGTGACCCGGCGATGTCTTCGGCTTCGGGTGTCGTGATCGTGAGTCGGTCGCCACAAGCGAACGTGATGACCACCGCTGGTCCGGTGCGGGTGACGACGCCGTAGTTGCGACGACCCTTGGTCTTGAGTCCCCAGCCGCCGAAGTCCGCGAACGGTTTGATCTCCGCGATGTCAGCTCCGACAACTTCGTCTATGTCGTAGGTCATCGCAGCCATCCCCATGTTGATCACCCGGATCCCCCGTTCGTCGACGATCACCCGGAAGCGAACCAAGCTGACGACAAGCAGGCCGAGTGCCCCGAAGATGAACAGCGGCCAGAGTGACCGCGTCGCCAACGCCATGACGACTCCGGGCGCCAGAGTGATCGCAGTGAGGATCACCGACCCCTTGGTGCTGAATCCGACGTCGTCGGAGATGGGGAGAGCGCAGCGGCTTCGCGGCAACCCGGCCGAGGGTTCGATCGTGGCAAGAGTGCGGACGCGGTAGTCACGCAGGAATGAGGCGCCGATCCACCCCAGCACCCCGCCGATGGCAAAGCCGACACCGATAGACCACAGCGGGAGTGACGTCGTGGATGGATCGGTGACATCGAGTTGGGTGTAGAGCAAAGCGAAGTTCACTGTCGTGATGAGCCCGACCACGCTCAGCCCGACAACCAACATGAATCGGCGCATCATCAGCATCGCGGGAGCAAGAGCAGCAATCGCACTCAGGCCGCCACCGAAGAGCAGCGTCAGAAGTGCAATGGTCCAGGCGTTGGCCGACGGGGTGGAGAATCCGTCCGGCGAGGTGGTGGTCCAGTGAGTCGCGATCTGTTCCGGGAGGCGGGGCTCCCAAATTTTTGTCAGGACGAAGCCGAAGACCGCACACAACAGCGGAACGACTAGCCCGAATACGACCCCGGCCGGGTCGACCACGCGATGTTTCACGTGAATCAATGAGCCGGCTGGCAAGCATCCCTGAGCGCGCAGGCACCGCAGGAAGCGGTGCCGCAAGCGGCAGCGTTCGCCTTGGCCTCGGGGGTCTCCGCCACCGGCTCGTCGGCGGCAGGCTCGGAGTGTCCGCCGCAGTTGCAGTCGTTACCGCATCCGCTCTGCTGCGGGAGCGCGGCGGCTGCGCGGGTGCCGATGCCTCCACCGAAACCGGCAGTGAGGATGGCGACGACGACGGCGATGATCGCGACGGCAATGCCGAAGACTCCGCCGATGGTCAGTGCTGCGACTCCGCCGATGACCAACATTCCAGCGGCCGCGAGCATGGTCGGACCGGCCACCTTGTTGGCGAGGGCGAACGACTCCTCGCTCCGCAGGGAATCCTCGGTGCGGACACCGGCCCAGCGGTTGCGCGGGAGTTTGCCGATCAGTCCGGCGACAGCAACTCCACCGACGGCGACAGCGAGCACGAATAGCACCACAGCGACAACGATCACCCATACAGGATAGGCGCGAGTGGAGTTGATGGTATGCCCGGGTCGTGCAGGCTCTACCCTGGTTATCGGTATTTCCGTCAGCCAAGTAGATAGCGACCACAGTGACCGAGTCTCCGCAGTCCCCCGATTCACCAGCCGACGCAACTCCGCAGCACCGCTACACCGCGGAGCTCGCCGGCCAGATCGAGCAGCACTGGCAGGACCGCTGGAGTGAGGAAGGCACGTTCAACGCGCCCAATCCGGTCGGTCCGCTCTCCTCGCCCGACGGTGTTCCCGCCGACAAGCTCTTCGTGCAGGACATGTTCCCGTACCCCTCGGGTTCGGGCCTGCATGTCGGTCACCCGCTCGGATACATCGCTACGGACGTCTTCGCGCGCTTCCATCGCATGCAGGGCCGCAATGTCCTGCACACCCTCGGTTACGACGCCTTCGGTCTCCCGGCCGAGCAGTACGCCGTGCAGACGGGTACCCACCCACGGACCACCACCGAGTCCAACATCGCCAACATGAAGCGCCAGCTGCGACGCCTGGGTCTGGGCCACGACGAGCGTCGTAGTCTCGCGACGACGGATGTCGACTTCTACCACTGGACGCAGTGGATCTTCCTGCAGATCCATGGCGCCTGGTACGACAAGGAAGCCGGCAAGGCGCGTCGTATCTCCGAGTTGGAAGCCGAGTTCGATTCCGGTGAGCGCGCTCTGGAAGACGGACGCGAGTGGGCTTCGTTGGACGTGGCCGCGAAGGCCAAGGTTCTGGACTCGTACCGCCTTGTCTACCAGTCGGATTCGATGGTCAACTGGTGCCCCGGTTTGGGTACCGTCCTGGCCAACGAGGAAGTCACCGCCGACGGTCGTAGTGACCGCGGAAACTTCCCAGTCTTCCGTAAGCATCTCCAGCAGTGGATGATGCGCATCACCGCGTACTCCGATCGCCTGGTCGACGACCTCGAGTACCTGGATTGGCCGGACAAGGTCAAGGCCATGCAGCGCAACTGGATCGGACGCTCGTACGGTGCCGAAGTTACCTTTGCGGCAGGCGAGTACGGCGTCGATGTGTTCACTACCCGTCCGGACACGCTGTTCGGCGCCACCTACGTGACGCTGGCTCCTGAGCACGACTTGGTGGACAAGCTCGTCGCGGACGAGTGGCCCGAAGGTGTCGACGCGCGCTGGACTGGCGGTGCCACGACTCCAGCGGAAGCTGTTGCTGCATACCGTAAGTCGATTGCCGCCAAGACCGACCTGGAGCGCCAGGAAAACAAGGAGAAGACGGGCGTCTTCCTCGGTTCCTACGCCGTCAATCCGGTCAACGGACACAAGGTTCCGATCTTCATCGCCGACTACGTTCTGACGGGTTACGGCACCGGTGCGATCATGGCAGTTCCGGGACACGATCACCGTGACTGGGAGTTCGCGAACGCGTTCGGTCTGGATATTCTCGAAGTTATTGCCGGTGGCAATGTTTCGGAGGCTGCGTACTCCGGTGACGGCCCGCTGGTGAACTCCGACTACCTCGACGGGCTGGACGTTGCCGAGGCCAAGGCGACCGTCATCAGTCGCCTCGAGGAGAGCGGCCAGGGCAAGGGCACCATCCAGTACAAGCTGCGCGACTGGCTTTTCGCGCGTCAGCGTTACTGGGGCGAGCCCTTCCCGATCGTCTACGACGCGGACGGCAACGCACACGCTCTGCCGGATTCGGCTCTGCCCGTGGTGCTTCCGGAGGTCGAGGACTACGCACCCGTGTCCTTCGATCCGGACGACGCCAACTCCGAGCCCTCTCCCCCGCTGAACAAGGCGACCGACTGGGTCAACGTCGAGCTCGATCTCGGTGACGGTCTGCAGACCTACCACCGCGACACCAACGTCATGCCGCAGTGGGCAGGTAGCTCGTGGTACCAGCTGCGCTACATCGACCCCACCAACCAGGACGCCTTCTGCGACCCGCAGAACGAGGCGTACTGGACGGGCCCGCGTCCGGAACTGCACGGCCCCAACGATCCCGGTGGAGTCGACCTGTACGTCGGCGGCGTCGAGCACGCAGTGCTGCACCTGCTGTACTCGCGCTTCTGGCACAAGGTTCTGTTCGACCTGGGCTACGTGTCCTCGAGCGAGCCGTACCGCCGCCTGTACAACCAGGGCTACATCCAGGCATTCGCGTACACCGATGCCCGCGGCGTCTACGTGCCGGCAGAGGAGGTTGTCGAGCGTGACGGCAAGTTCTTCTACGAAGGCGCCGAGGTCAACCGCGAGTACGGCAAGATGGGCAAGAGCCTGAAGAATGCCGTTGCGCCGGACGAGATCTGCGCCGAGTTCGGTGCAGACACTCTGCGTGTGTACGAGATGTCGATGGGTCCGCTGGACACCTCGCGTCCGTGGGCTACCAAGGACGTCGTCGGTGCTGCGCGATTCCTGCAGCGAGTGTGGCGCGTCGTCATCGACGAGGAGACCGGCAAGCCCCGTGTCACCGACGAAGCGCCCGGTGAGGAGACTTTGCGTGCGCTCAACAAGGCGATTTCCGGTGTCATCGAGGATTACACGGCGCTGCGCGACAACACGGCCGCCGCGAAGCTGATCGAGTACAACAACCACCTCACCAAGGCGTTCCCGGGCGGTGCGCCGCGTGCTGCTGTCGAGCCGCTGGTGCTGATGCTCGCTCCCCTGGCGCCGCACCTCGCGGAAGAGCTGTGGTCGCGTCTGGGTCACACGGAATCCCTTGCGCACGGACCCTTCCCGGCAGTCGAGGAGAAGTGGCTCATCGAGGATACCGTCGAGTACCCGATCCAGGTCAACGGCAAGGTTCGTAGCCGCATCAGCGTCCCGGCGGATGCCGATCGCAAGGCTGTCGAAGAGATTGCGCTGGCCGACG
Organism: Rhodococcus sp. UFZ-B548; assembly: GCF_903819475.1. Lineage (NCBI taxonomy): Bacteria > Bacillati > Actinomycetota > Actinomycetes > Mycobacteriales > Nocardiaceae > Rhodococcus > Rhodococcus sp. UFZ-B548. Next base: position 99,222 of record NZ_CAIJDS010000014.1, on the reverse strand, counting down.
AGAAGATCGTCGCTCTGCTCGAGGGCAACGCACCCCGCAAGGTGATCGTTGTGCCGGGCAAGATGGTCAACATAGTTCTGTAGGGCCTTCGGCCCCTGTGCGCCGTTTTGGTAGTTACCGCTACCGAAACGGCGCACAGTCGTATCTGGTAGATGACCCCAGATTGATTGCGAGATATATTGTCCAGCAGAAAAGTTACATTCAGTCGGTAACAGAAATGGATCAAGTGTGCTCAATGCTGCGAGGGTCTTCCGCATCGATGGTCAGAACGCCCTCCCATTCGGCCAGTCCACGCTCAAGCGACACAATCTGGTGGAGTCAGATTTAGAGCGCTGGGTAGTCGCCAACCCCGACGTTCTCGGCACAGGCGTGCAGATAGTGGCGACTCAATATGACAAGTGGGCATTACCGTCGGGCGATCGCGAAAAGTCCCGCCTCGATGTGTTGGCCCTTGACCCATCTGGCCAACTGATCGTCGTAGAGTTAAAGCGCGGCTCCGACAGCAAGATACATCTGCAGGCACTGACGTACGCCGCAATGGTTGCATCATTCACCATGGATACACTGGCCGAAGCGCATGCGGACTGGTGCAATCAGCAGAAACTTGACGATACGCCGACGATTACCAGCGCTGAAGCCCTGAACAGGTTGCGTTCGGTGGTGGCTGGAGAAGGAGAATGGACTCCTGATCTCCTCACGCGCCCCAAAATCGTACTCATCGCCGAGAGTTTCCACCCGCAGGTTTACACGACCGTCAAATGGCTTACAGAACTTGCCCCGACAGCACTCGACATCGAAATCCACACGGCCACGCTCTTCGCGATCGGTGATTCGGAACCCGAAGTGTCACAGCAGTTGTGCCTTACATTTCACTGCGAGTTCCCAGCTGAGGGAATTGAGACCAGAATCCTTACGGCGGGGATCCCGCAAGAAGCCGTGGACCAGGTAACGATGGAAATCGTTGAGCGTAGACGCAACAAGAAATCGGTCCACATCATTCAGCAATACGGGCTCATCGAACCGGGCGAACTTCTCACTATTGATTTAGGCACATCAGTCAATTCTGCCGTTCGTGCGGATGTCGAACGATGGATTTCGGAAGACAAGAACCGTGGGCGTGCCGAATGGGTCGGCGGCACAACCAAAGTACTGCGTTGGTGTGCAGAACCGGGCGGTACATCGTGGTCTCTTACGGGCCTTGGAAAGCACATCATCGAACAGGCAACGCAATCGAAGCCACACGTCCTTTCGGGGCCGGGCGTGTGGCTGCGAGGCGGCCGGACTCTTTACGACATTGCAAGCAACTTCCAGGAAACGGATGAGGACAGCTGAGTTCAAAATGTGATCGGCGCGGTTCGCGTGGAGCATCCTGTACGTAGAGCTGATATCTTGAGTCGCGTACAGGGGTTCGACAGCATTGGTGGGGGCATGGATGTCTGAGCTCTGTACCATTGCTGTTCGGTCACGTGCGCAGAATTTCAATTCCATTCTTTTGTAAATCGATTAGATCGGTATCCCGGCTTCCGGCGACATCCCTATATCGAATACCGCATCGTCATGATCGACGTCACCGGAAGGATCTCGATGCCTACGCGTTGTGCGGCTGTGATATTCGGGGTGCTGATTGCGCTGGCAGGATGCGCGAAGGAATCTGACGTAGAAGGTGAAGCCATGGTTCGTGGCGTATCAGTGAACAGAAATTTGACCGAATCTCTTGCGCGTCAGTCTGTTATCCGATACTTGACCGATACTTTGGCTCAGACTCCGAGCGATGCCGCGTTGTCCCGTCAGCATCCTCAAGCTCCCAGCGGATTGTTTGGGAATGGAACTGTTCTGCCTTGCATCGACGACGATACAGTCGGAAACCGGCCGCTGAACGTCATCGTCAAGTACTGGGTGGTCGGTATTCCACCGGGCAAGTCCGCTGAATACTTCGACACCATCCTCCGGGTGTGGCAGGACTTCGGATGGAAGAAGTTGGCGGCCGAAGGTGGGCTGAAATCGGCGACCGCGCGCACATCCGACGGCTATGCGTTCGATCTCTCTGCGAATACCAATGGCGACCTGATTGTCAGTGCCTCGTCTCCGTGTTTCCCAGCCAGTGCGCTCGGCGGCGAACCCTTCCCTCTCGGCATCGTCAACCCGAACCGGTGAACGGTAGGAATTCCCCACGTTCAAGTTCGAGCCGAGAATCGTTGCCGTTGCTCATAATCCAAGGGCGGTTTCGAGTTCGTGACGCCAATCAGTCGTTGTCCTGATTGTCCCGCTCCGCGGAACATTCTGTAGCGCGCGTTCGACGCGAGGGCTGTGATGCAGGTAACACGTTGCCGAGAACGGTAGCTGTCGTTCCACTGCACTTCCCCGCAAGGCCCCGGCCGACGGTATTCGGCAGGGGGTCAATCGAATTCGCAGGTGTCCCGAAAGGATTCTTCAGCCATGGCGTCTCATGTCCACAGCGACGGTTCGTCTCCCAGTCTGCCCGAATCGACGTCGATACCGGAGAGGTGGACTCCGCGACTGGTGTTCTCGCTGGCGTCGATCGTTCTTCTTCTCGAAATGCTCGCGGTGAGCTACATGATGATTTCCACGGCGCTGCCCGCCATCTCGGTGCATTATCAAACAACGCAGGGCGCTTGGCTGCTCACGTCGTTCCTGCTGCTGGGGGCGGTCGCGTCTCCGCTGCTCGGCAAGCTCGCAGATATGTACGGCAAACGAAAAGTCCTGCTCTTTGCGGTCGCCGGCGCAGCGGTCGGTTCCTTCATTTCGGCGATTGCGCCGAGCTATGCAGTCTTGATTCTGGGCCGGTCCCTGACTGGTCTGCTCGTTCCCTGCCTCTTCCTGAGCTACTCCCTCATTCGAGATGTCTTTCCGCCGAAAACCGTTGCGCTGGCTGTCAGTATTGCAACCTCCGGCATGGGCCTGATCGCTATTCCGGCGCCGTTCCTCACCGGTTGGTTGATCGACAACCACGGGTTCCGGAGCATCTTCTGGTTCTTCGTCATCGGTTTGGTTTTGCTCGGCGGCATGATCTTCGCTTCGACGGCGGAATCAGCTGTACGACTGCGTTCTTCGCTGGACCTGATCGGTGCGGTACTACTCGGATCGGGCATCGCCGGAATTCTGATCGGCGTCAGCTTCGGACCGACCTGGGGCTGGAAGAACGGCTCGACACTGGCCTATCTGATCGGTGGCGTCGCACTGCTGGCGGCTTGGGTTGCCTCTGCCCGAGCCATCCGTGAGCCCTTGATCGACCTGCGCTACTTCGGTAAGCGTTCGGTGATGCTCACCGCCGTCGGTGCCGGGTTCTGCTACGGCGCGTCGGGAGTCTTCACGATTTTGCTGCCGATGATGGTGATGACGCCAGCAGTTCTCGGCCTGGGATACGGATTCGGCGTGACAGCAGAGGGATTCGCGATCTTCCAGGCGCCCCTTGGCGGCATGGTGGTGGTCGGCGGCTTGATCGTGGGCTTCCTGGTCGGCCGCAACATTCGACCCCGTCTGCTGATGATCATCGGAATGATACTCATGGCAGTCGGATTCACCTTGACGGCCACCATTCACGACAACAAGCCGCTGCTCATCATCTTTGCCGGAATCTTCGGTGTCGGTATGGGTATGGGTTACGCCTCCATTCCGAACCTGCTCATCGAGGCAGTGCCGCCGCAGTTGCAGGCAACCACGGCGAGCATGGTCGCGGTCTTCCAGAGCATCTTCCCCGCAGTGCTTCCCGTCATCGCCTTCACGGTGTTGAACTCGCACATCGCGATGGCGATGGAGGGCGCTGTGTTCTACACCGACGAGGGCATGCGCATCGCGTTCCTGATCGGTGCTGCTGCAGCAGTTCTGGGCGCGATCGCAGCCGTATTCCTGCCGCGAAACATCGTCCAGATCGGCGCAGAAGACGGCGCGGCGCAGGAGACGTCCCTTCTCCCTGCTCACTGATCGGAAATGCTGCGCGTGTAGATCCGGGCTGACAGGATTGGGTGTACTGAGGAAAGGACGCCCATGACATTCGCGGATCTGGACGGCGATGAACTGTGGAGTTATCTGCAGGAGCGTTCAGGATTGCCCGGCCCGCGCGCGAACCTCGCGCTCATGCTCGAGTTCGCGCGCGGCGCCGATGACGACGACATCCTGCAGGCGGTGGAGTCCGAAGACGAATACATCCGCTGCTGTGGGATCGTCGGGCTCGGATTCATCCTTGTTCGTTCGCGCGACGAGGCTGCTCTGGACAGTCTGACGGAGGCGACCACCAGTGCTTCGTGGCGTGCACGTGAAGCTGCCGCGATGGCCGTTCAGGCGATAGGCGACACGGATCCGGAATTGTTCCGGGCGATCATCGAGCAGTGGGCGCGCTCCACCCATCCATTGACGCTGCGCGCAGCGGCTGCCGGGATCTGCGAGCCACGGTTGCTGAAGGACAGGACCAACGCTGCGCTGGCCGTCCAGGTGTGCCGAGACGCTACCGAGTGGATCGTCTCGCAACCAGCTGATGCCCGTCGTGACGCCGACACACGTACTCTCCGGCAGGCGCTCGGATACTGCTGGAGCGTCGCGGTCGCGGCTGATCCGGAGAATGCCCTGCCGGCATTCGTCTCCCTGGAGGCGTCGGATGACGCCGATGTCGTCTGGATCGTCCGGGAGAACCGGAAGAAGGCTCGCCTGCGCAAGGTGCTCGAAACCTGACCCGTGGACCAGAGACGTAGGTTATCCTCAGAATTAGAACCTGTTCTAACTACGAGGGGTAGACCATGGCACCGTCCGCAGAGGTAATCCGCAAGACCGTCGACGCCTACATCGAGACAGTTGCCACGGGCACTGCCGCCCAGGTTGTGGCCCTGTATGCCGAGGGTGCAACCGTTGAAGACCCGGTTGGTACCGACGTTCGCACCACCCGCGAGTCCATTCTCGAGTTCTACTCCGTGATCGAGAATTTCGACCAAGAAGCTCACCTTCAGACCCTCCGCATCGCCGGAAACGAAGCGGCATTCCACTTCTCGCTGATCACCAAGCTCGGCGAGCAGACCCTGACCATCGCACCCATCGACGTCATGACCTTCGACGACGACGGAAAGATCCTGTCGATGCGTGCATTCTGGAACCAGGAAGACATGATCACCGCCTGACATGACGGTCAAGACGATCGATGTCGACGGATTCCGTTGGCAGATTGACGATTCCGGTTCTGGGACAGCTGTGGTTATGTGTCACGGCTTTCCCGGCCTCGGGTACAGCTACCGGCATCAGTCGGCAGCGTTGACGGAAGCGGGTTTTCGGGCGATCGCACTCGACATGCCCGGTTACGGCGGCACTACCCGCCCCGAAGCGGTCGAGGACTACACCAACGATGCCGTCGCGAACCGGCTGATCGATCTACTCGACGCTCTCGGAATCGACAAAGCGGTGTTCGTCGGCCACGATTTCGGCGCGCCGGTCGCGTGGACCACCGCTCTGCGCCATCCCGATCGTGTTGCGGGGCTTGTCTCGTTGGCGGTCCCCTATGCGCCCGACCGGTTTCCCGCAAAACCCTCGACCATCTACGCCGCGATGGCGCGCAAGCATTTTCTGCACATTCACTATTTCCAGGAACCGGGTGTCGCGGAGCGCGAACTCGACGCCCGTCCACGTGAGTTTCTTCAGCGGCTTTTCCATGCCCTCTCCGGGGCTTACCGGTACCTCGACGTCTGGAAGAACCCGGCCGAAGGAAACGGCTACCTCGACGTACTGCCTGAGGCGCCTGCATTGCCGTGGTCGTGGCTCACCGAGGATGATCTGGACGTCTATGTAAAGACCTTTACTGCAACGGGTTTCACAGGTGGTTTGAACTGGTACCGGGCGTACGACGCCAATTGGGAACGCAGTGCGGATTTGGACGGCGCGCACGTGAACGTCCCGACGCTCTTCGTCGCGGGCGCCGAGGATCCGGTCATCGCGATGAGCGGCCCCAAGGCATTGGACCGCATGAAGGACACCGTCCCCGACCTGCGGGGTGTGCACCTTCTCGGCGGCGCGGGGCACTTCGTACAGCAGGAACGTGCTTCCGAGGTCAATGAACTTTTGATCTCTTTCCTTCGGTCGCTCTAGGCGAAATCGGGCCGAAGGTCTAGCGTTGCGCAGATGCGCACCAGGATCTTCGATCGCGGTATTCGGGTAGGTATCACCGGTGCTCTTGTTGCCGGTTCGCTTCTGGCTCTGGGTGTGTCCGGTGCCGCGGCCGCGCCGCCCTGCCCTGGATCGTCCCCCGCAATCCTCAGCGCCCAGATTCCGGGCGCGGCCCTCGAGGGTGTCACCGTGGACGCTCAGGGTCGCCTGTACACGACAGATCTGGTGAGTGGTCGAATCTTCCGCGTCGACGCGCCTGGTCAGGCCGCAGTTCCGATCGCGACGGTTCCCGGCGGTGCGGGCGCACTCGCGTGGGGTCCGGACGGTTCACTGCTGGTGGGAACCGGAGCAAACGCCGGCGTGCTGATCGGCGATCTGACGCGTGCTGCGTCGGTCGCGCGGGTGGACGTGAACTCGGGTGCCGTGACGCCGATCGCCGGTGGTCTGAGCGCTGCAAACGGCCTCGCCGTCGCGCACGACGGAACGATCTATGCCACCAACGATTTCGGTTCGTTGATCGGTAAGGTCAGTCCAGGCGGTGCCGTCGACCCGGCGTGGGCGACCTTCCCGAGTGCAAACGGTGCAGCCCTGAGCGCCGATAATCGCTGGCTCTACGTCTCGCGCACGTTCGCAAACCCGGGTGTCAGCCGCATCTCCGTCGACAATCCAGGGTATTCGGAATCGTTGGTCGATCTCGGCGGTCTCGAAACCTTCTCTGCTCCAGATGGTTTGACCCTGGACTCGCGAGATCGCGCAATCGTTCCCACGGACATCAGTGGTGAGGTGTGGCGGATCGACGGACCTGGCCAGTACTGCTCGCTCACCAGCGGACTGCAGGCGTCGAGTGTGTTGACCTATGGGCGCGGCAATTCCGGATTCGCGAGCGGGCATCTCTACCGCGCTGGGTTCGACGGAAAGATCTTCGAGATTCCGGCTGGCTTCGATGCGGGTGCCCAGGCCGCGACACCGTAACGCGACACCTTCACTCGTCTTACCCACTACTGATGCCGGGACTGCCGGAATCGTCCATACTGGTCTGCATGGCGGAAACGAGTGAGATCGACGAGGCCGAAGTGGCCCTTCCCGCGATACCGCAGCCGTTGCTGACCCCGCTCACCGAAGCTGCGATCTTCCTGGTTTTCACCATCGACGAGGGTGGTGAGCAGGCAGTTCACGACGTTCTGGCCGATATTTCCGGACTGCAACGCTCGATCGGATTCCGGGTTCCCGCCGGTGGCTTGGCCGCCGTCGTCGGCATCGGTTCGGATGCGTGGGACCGTCTGTTCGAGGGTCCACGGCCGGCAGAATTGCATCCTTTTGTCGAGTTGACCGGTGACAAACACCACGCTCCCCGCACACCGGGCGATCTGTTGTTCCACATCCGGGCCCGTCAGATGGACCTGTGCTTCGAGTTCGCCACGGTCGTGACCAACAGGTTGGCCGGCGCCGCGTCGGTGATCGACGAGGTCCACGGGTTCAAGTACTTCGAACAACGCGACCTCATGGGTTTTGTCGACGGCACCGAGAACCCGTCCGGGCAGGCCGCCTACGTTGCGGTCACCGTCGGTGACGAGGATCCGGACTTCGCAGGCAGCAGTTACGTCATCGTCCAGAAGTACCTCCACGACATGTCGGAGTGGAACTCACTGCCCGTCGAGGAGCAGGAGAACGTCATCGGACGCTCCAAGCTCGAAGACCTCGAGATGGACGACGACACCAAACCGGCCAACTCGCACACCGCACTCACCGTCATCGAAGACGAATCCGGTGAGCAGATCCAGATTCTGCGCGACAACATGCCGTTCGGCCACGTCGGCTCCGCTGAGATGGGTACCTATTTCATCGGTTACTCGGCGTCGCCGACGGTCACCGAGCAGATGCTCACCAACATGTTCATCGGGAATCCCGTCGGCAACTACGACCGCATTCTCGATTTCTCGACCGCCGTCACCGGAATCAATTTCTTCGTTCCGACGGCGGACTTTCTCGACGATCCCCCGGACGCGCCGACCAGGCTCGTTCCCGAAGCGACGTTCACAGCGCCCATCTCTGACGGTTCTCTCGGAATCGGCAGCCTCAAAAGGAGTGCCCAGCAATGACAAACCTGCACCGTGACCTAGCACCCATTTCGGCAGCAGCCTGGGCCGAGATCGAAGAAGAGGCGAGCCGTACCTTCAAGCGCCACGTCGCCGGTCGTCGTGTGGTGGACGTGGAGGGCCCGTCAGGTGACGATCTTGCGGCCATCCCGCTCGGACATCAGGTGCCGATCAATCCCTTGGCCGACGGCGTCATCGCACACGCTCGTCAGTCGCAGCCGGTCATCGAACTGCGGGTCCCGTTCACCGTCAGCCGTCAGGCCATCGACGACGTCGAACGCGGCGCCAAGGACTCCGACTGGCAGCCGGTCAAGGATGCCGCCAAGCAGATCGCGTTCGCCGAGGACCGCGCCATCTTCGAGGGATACCCCGCAGCCAGCATCACCGGCGTGCGGGCGAGCGGTTCCAACCCGGAATTGAAGCTCCCCATCGACGCCAAGGACTACCCGGAGGCCATCAGCCAGGCGATCACGTCGCTGCGCCTGGCCGGTGTCAACGGACCGTACTCATTGCTCCTGAACGCCGACGCGTTCACCGCGATCAACGAGACCTCCGATCACGGCTACCCCATCCGCGAGCACCTGCGACGCGTTCTCGACGGCGAGATCATCTGGGCCCCGGCCATCGACGGCGCTTTCCTGCTGTCGACGCGTGGTGGTGACTACGAACTGCATCTGGGCCAGGACCTGTCCATCGGTTACCTCTCGCACGATGCGAACTCCGTCGAGCTGTACTTCCAGGAATCGATGACGTTCCTCATGTACACCAGCGAAGCCGTTGTCTCACTTGCGTAAGAGCCTTCGAAACCTCTGATGCCAGGGCGAGCGAGGCAGTTCGCCGATGTCCTGGAGGTGGGCGACAAAAGCCTGGGCGTCCGCGTGCGAAGACGTCTTCGGCCGTCCGTCCGCCCACGCTGTGAACAACCGAAGATAGCGATCGCCGAGAGTGTGGCGCACGACCGGAAGGTGGTGCGCCACTTCTCCTGCGCGCTTTCGGAGCAGTGCCGTCGAGAGAACGGCAGCATCGTCTTTGTCGAAGCCTTCGGGTAGTTCGCCGCCTGCCACCAGTGCGCGAATCAGTGCCTCTTGACGCTCACCGAGCGCGCTCATGTGCGTGACCAATCGGTGCCCGCGGTGATGCGATCAAGCCCCGACGCGTCGGCGATGGCATCGAGCTCGTCGAGCAATTCCAGTGCCGGCGGATAGTTTCCGTCACGCTCGAGCATTATCGCGGGATGGTGACCGGCGGCGGTGAACTGCGCAAGGAGTTCCAGCACGGCTTCGGGCACAGGATCGGTATGCGTGTCGTGGTATTTGCCGTCGCTGATGCTGCCACCGGCGATGTGGCAGTATGCGATTCGCTCGAGTGGTAGCCGGATCAGCTCGGCCCAGGGATCACGCCCTCGGTTGAGGGCATTGGCATAGACGTTCGCGATGTCGAGAACCAGCAGAGCCCCGGTGCGTTCGACGATCTCCGAGAGAAACTCCCCTTCGGTCAACTCGTCGTCGGGCCAGTCGAAAAGGGCGGCAACGTTTTCGACGGCAAACGGCACCGGTAGACCGTCCTGAGTGCGGGTGATGTTGCGTACCAAGACATCGATCGCTTCGTAGGTGCGTGGCAGTGGGAGCAGGTGCCCGGCCTCTATGCCGCCCGCCCGCACGAATGCAATGTGCTCACTCGCCAAGGGGGCGTCCAGTAGCTGGGCTGCATGCGCAAGGTGATCGATCCGTGCCTGATCTACCGCCTCGGCCCCGCCAAGGGAGAGCGAGATTCCGTGCGGGACCACCGGAACTCCCAGCGAACCGAGGTGCGGCGGTATCTCGTTTCCGATGGATTCGGCAATGACTTCGCAGAATGCCAGGCCGTCTAGCTGCGCGATGATTCCGGATACCTCGGGACGCCAACCGATTCCCAGGCCGTACAGGGTCATTCGAGTCACCTCCCGTGTGCAACTGCTAACGGCGACTATAGACGGATCAGCCGGGCAGCCAGTTGGGTCCCGGACCGTTGCCTTCTTCGAAGATCAGCCACGTTTTGGTCGAGAGAACCCCGTCGAGTCCCTGGAGTTCTTCGAGAACGGTGTGGCGTAGTTCCTGGTTGTCCGGGGCTCGAACCAGCACCAGAACGTCGAAGTCGCCGCCGAGGAGGGAGAAGTGCTCGACAAACGGCAGTGCCTTCAACGACGCAGCCAGACCCCTCCACGAGTGCTGCCTGATCGAGAGCGCCACGTACGCCGAGGAGCCGAGTCCGGCCTTCTCATGGGCGATCCGCGTCGTGAATCCGGTGATGATTCCGGCGTCCTCGAGCCTTTCGATGCGGACGTAGGCGTGAGCGCGAGATATGTGCGCTTTCTCGGCCAGTGCACGCATGGAGATGCGACTGTCTGCGACCAGTTCGGCGATGATGCGGCGGTCGATCGCATCGAGAGCGTGCGGTTCGGTGGCCATCTGTCCATTCCTGCTTCGGTAGTCGAGTCGGTTTATGGACATATTGCTGCCCGAATCCTCATGATAGGCCGTTTGTCTTGAATCTTCGACGCCTTCTGCCATTACGTCGCCGAAGTGCGAATACTGATGGACACAACGTCTTCTGGAGGTAGAAGTGACTCTTGTCGAGCCCTTGGGGGAACTGCGGTATCAAAAGTTCCTGCCGGCCGATTCCGCGGTGCAGTACCTCGACCCTGCTGGAGAACTGACGCGCAGCGAGGCGCGCTACGCAAAACCGAGCGACGATCGCCTGATCGAGATGTATCGAAAGATGTTCCTGGGCAGACGCTTCGACCAGCAGGCGACGGCGCTGACCAAACAGGGGCGCCTGGCCGTGTATCCGTCCTCGCGAGGGCAGGAGGCATGCCAGATCGCGGCAGCGATGAGTCTGGAGCCGAGTGACTGGCTCTTCCCCACCTATCGGGATTCGATGGCGTTGGCTGCTCGGGGTGTCGATCCGGTGCAGATTCTGAGCATGCTTGCCGGCGACTGGCACTGCGGGTACGACCCGGTAGCGCTGCGCAGTGCGCCGCAGTGCACCCCGCTGGCAACGCAATTGCTGCATGCAGCGGGGGTGGCCTACGGGGAGTCCCGACGGGGCCTGAACACCGTCGCGCTGGCGCTCTGCGGCGACGGGGCCACCAGTGAGGGTGATTTCCACGAAGCGCTGAACTTCGCCGCCGTCTTCAAGGCACCGGTCGTCTTTCTGGTGCAGAACAACGGATTTGCGATCAGCGTGCCGTTGTCACGTCAAAGCGCAGCACCGACGTTGGCGCACAAGGGCGTCGGCTACGGGATCGGCAGCGAGCAGGTCGACGGCAACGATCCTGTTGCGATGATGGCCGTCATGGACGAGGCGGCGCGCTTCGTCCGCAGCGGAAACGGACCGGTGATCGTCGAGGCACATACCTATCGCATCGACGCACACACCAATGCCGACGACGCCTCCCGCTACCGCGACAGCGCCGAGGTGGAAAGCTGGCTCGGGCGAGATCCGTTGCCGCGTCTCGAAAAGTATCTGCGCGCAAACGATCTGATCGACGACGCCTTCGTGGAATCACTGACCGCAGAGGCAGAAACCGAGGCCGCCACACTGCGCGCCGGCATGAACGTCGACCGCCCGCACGATCCGCTCGATCTGTTCCGGTATGTCTTCGCCGAGCAGACACCGCAATTGCGTGAGCAACAAGCCCAACTCGAAACCGAACTTGCCGCCGAAGCCGCTGACACAGGGGGACACTGACCATGCCCATGCTCACGATGGCTCAGGCCCTCAACACCGCGCTAGGTGACTCTCTGGCTGCGGACGACAACGTTGTCGTCTTCGGTGAGGACGTCGGCACCCTGGGCGGCGTTTTCCGCGTCACCGACGGCCTCACCCGCGACTTCGGCGACGACCGATGCTTCGACACTCCCCTCGCCGAGTCCGGCATCATCGGATTCGCAATCGGCATGGCCATGGCCGGTTTTCGTCCGGTCGTGGAAATGCAGTTCGACGCGTTTGCCTATCCGGCATTCGAGCAGATCGCCTCCCACGTCGCAAAGATCCGCAACCGTACCAAGGGTGCACTGTCGATTCCGATAGTCATCCGTGTTCCTTTTGCCGGCGGTATCGGCGGGGTGGAGCATCACTGTGATTCCAGCGAGGGCTACTACGCACACACGCCCGGCCTGAAGGTCGTGGCGCCATCCACGGTGGAAGATGCGTACTCACTGCTACGTTCGGCGATCGAGGACCCCGACCCGGTGATCTTCCTCGAACCCAAGAAGCTGTACTTCTCGCGAGCCGATGTCGAACTGACCGCACGGGAGCCGATCGGGCGCGCCGTCGTCCGGCGCCCCGGTCGTGACGCGACGCTCATTGCCTACGGTCCGTCCGTGGAGGTTGCACTGAAGTCCGCCGAGGCTGCTGCGGCCGAGGGCCGCGACATCGAGGTGATCGACATCCGGTCGATAGTGCCGTTCGACGACGAGACGGTCACCGCGTCGGTGCGAAAGACCGGACGCTGCATCGTCATCCAGGAAGCGCAGGGCTTTGCCGGTGTTGGTGCGGAAATTGCTGCTCGCGTGCAGGAGCGATGCTTCCACCATCTCCACGCTCCGGTGCTCAGGGTCAGCGGATTCGACATCCCCTACCCCGCGCCGAAGCTCGAGCGTCACCACCTGCCCAGCGTCGACCGTGTCCTGGACGCCGTCGACCGTCTGCAGTGGAACGACGCCCCGGACACCCGTTGGGCGGTGACGGCATGAGCAATCAGGTATTCATGCTCCCCGACCTGGGTGAAGGTCTGGCCGAGGCCGATATTGCGGAGTGGCACGTCAAGGTCGGCGACGTGGTCACCATCGATCAGATCGTCGTCGAGGTCGAGACCGCGAAAGCTGCTGTGGACGTGCCTATCCCGTTCGCCGGGACCGTCGTCGAATTACATGGCAAGGACGGCGACACCTTGAAGGTGGGCACGCCGTTGATCACTGTGAGTGGTGGCGGCAGTGTCGACGCGGTCGTTTCGGCCAACCACGAGCGTTACCGTGAAGAGGAACGCGCGGGTTCGGGCAACGTCCTGATCGGCTACGGCACCAGTGAGGATGCACCGAGACGCCGTCGCAAAGCTGCTCCGTCGGTACGCGTGATCTCGCCAATCGTTCGTAAGCTGGCTGTCGACAACGATATCGACCTCTCCTTGCTCTCCGGATCCGGTGCCGGCGGGGTGATAACGCGCGCTGACGTCGAGGCCGGGTCGAACACCGGCCCGGAGACGGAAACGTCGCACGTGAGCGACCAACGCATCCCGATCAAGGGGCTTCGCAAGGTGGTGGCCGACAAGCTGTCCACCAGCCGCCGTGAGATCCCTGACGCGACAACCTGGGTCGACGTCGACGCCACCGAACTGTTGACGGCACGGGTCGAGATCAACAAGTCACTGCCCGATTCCGACAAGATCAGCCTGATGACGCTGCTGGCTCGGCTGACCACCGCGGCGTTGGGGCAGTACCCCGAACTGAACTCGTCGGTCGATACTGCTCGAGGCGAGATCGTCCGACACGCCCGCATCCACCTGGGAATTGCCGCACAGACACCGAAGGGATTGATGGTACCGGTCATTCGAAATGCGGACGCCCTGAGCACCGTCGAACTCGCACAAGCACTTCGGGTGACCACCGACCTTGCGCGCGACGGCAAACTCGAACCCGCCCGCCTGACCGGCGGCACGTTCACGCTCAACAACTACGGGGTATTCGGGGTCGACGGATCGACTCCGATCATCAACCACCCCGAGGCGGCGATACTCGGCATCGGACGCATCATCGACAAGCCGTGGGTGGTGAACGGCGAGTTGACCGTCCGTAAGGTCACTCAGATCTCGTTGAGCTTCGACCACCGCGTCTGTGACGGAGGCGAAGCCGGTGGATTCCTGAGGCTGTTCGGTGACTACATCGAGAACCCGATCCGCGTCCTGGGAAGGCTCTGATGACCAAGGCTCCGATGATCAAGGCTCCGATGACAACTGCAGAACAGCACAGTGATGTCGTGATCCTCGGTGGCGGATCGGGCGGCTATGCCTGCGCCATCCGCGCCGCCCAACTCGGATTGTCGGTCACGCTGATCGAAGTGGACAAGGTCGGCGGAACGTGCCTGCACCGCGGATGCATCCCGACCAAGGCGCTGCTGCATTCCGCCGAGGTGGCCGACTCGGCACGCACCAGTGAGCAATTCGGAGTCCGGGCATCTTTTGACGGCATCGACATCGCGCAGGTGCACGACTACAAGAACGGAACAGTCGAGCGGCTGTACAGCGGTCTGCAAGGTTTGTTGGCGCAACACAAGATCACTATTGTCAACGGTTACGGAACGTACGTCGGTGGGCGAAGCATCGACGTCGACGGAACCCGCTATACCGGAACATCACTCGTTCTGGCCACCGGTTCGTATCCGCGGGAACTGCCCGGCATAGAACTCGGCCGCCGGATCCTCACCAGTGACCAGGCGCTCGAACTCGACCGGGTGCCCACCAGCGCGACAGTGCTCGGTGGCGGTGTCATCGGCGTCGAGTTCGCGAGCCTCTGGCGCTCGTTCGGCGCCGAAGTCACGATCGTCGAGGCACTCCCGCGACTGATCGCCGCGGAGGACCCGTGGTCGTCGAAGCAGCTGGAGCGGGCTTACCGGAAACGCGGAATCGTCTGTAAGACAGACACAAAGATCGTTTCCGCGAAAGAAGCAGCCGATTCGGTCCGCGTCGAACTAGGCGACGGAACGATATCCGATACCGAACTACTGTTGGTCGCCGTCGGCCGCGGACCCCGCACGGACGGTAACGGTTTCGAAGAAAACGGAATCAGCCTCGACAAGGGTTTTGTCGTCACCGACGAACGCCTCCGTACGTCCGTGGACGGTGTGTACGCGGTCGGCGACATCGTGCCCGGTCTTGCGTTGGCGCACCGAGGTTTCCAACAAGGAAACTTTGTGGCTGAACAGATCGCCGGGAAGGATCCGATACCGGTCGCCGAACACTTGATTCCTCGCGTGACGTACTCACATCCCGAAGTTGCATCAGTCGGACTCGGCGAAGAGGCGGCGCGCACGCAGTACGGTGACGTCTCCACCGTCGTCTACGACCTGTCGGGTAACGGCAAGAGTCAGATCCTGCGAACCACCGGGGGAATCAAAGTGATTCGCAGCGGAACCAGAGGTCCCGTCGTCGGCGTCCACCTGGTAGGCGACCGGGTTGGTGAACTGATCGGTGAGGCGCAGTTGGCTGTCGCCTGGGAAGCACTTCCCGATGAAGTGGGGCGTTTCATCCACGCGCACCCCAGCCAGAACGAGGCGTTGGGCGAGGCCATGCTCGCACTCGCGGGAACACCACTGCACGCGCACCGCTGAACCATGACCAGAAGAGGATCTGCAATGAGCATCGACGACGAACTGCGCTGGGACGGTGAACTGACCGTCACCCGACATGATCGGGAGACCGACACGACCTTTGTGATCCGAATCGACTCCACCCGTCTGGGACCGGCGTCGGGTGGCACGCGGGCGGCGCATTACCCCTCGATCGGTCACGCGCTGGCGGACGCCGGGAAGCTGGCCGGCGCAATGACTTTGAAGATGGCTGTCTCCGACCTGCCGATGGGTGGCGGGAAGTCGGTGATAGCACTGCCCGCGCCGCGCAATCGGATCGACTCGGCGACTTGGTCTCGTATCCTCGACATTCACGCGGAGAACATCGACAAGCTCGAGGGAAACTACTGGACCGGTCCTGACGTCAACACCAACTCTTCCGACATGGATCAGCTCAGTCGCACCACCAAGTACGTCTTTGGGCGTTCGGTCGACAATGGTGGCGCCGGTTCCAGCGCGCACGCCACGGCTCTGGGCGTGTTCGAAGCGATGAAGGCCACGGCGCGCCGTCGTGGACTCGGAACACTCGACGGCCGAAAGGTGCTGGTTCAGGGGCTCGGCGCCGTCGGCGGGGATGTTGTGCGTCTCGCAGCGCAGGCTGGGGCACGCCTGCTTGTTGCCGATACGGACCCGCAGCGCCTCGAGGCGGCTTCTCTTGCGGGGCACACGATCGTTCCTGCGGACGAGGTACTTCGAACGTCGTGTGACCTCTTTGCTCCCTGTGCGATGGGAGGCATCATCGATTCCGCTGTTGCTGCGTCGATTCCGACTCTGGCCGTGGCGGGCGCAGCAAACAACATCTTGACCGATGCCGCTGCGGGCGAGGTTCTGCGAAGCCGCGGGGTTCTCTGTGCCCCTGATTTCGTCGCGAACGCAGGCGGAGCCTTTCACCTGGTGGGGCGAGAAGTCCTGGGGTGGAACGAAGACGATGTCGTCGAACGAACCCGAGGGATCGGTCGAACTCTGGACGAGGTGTATTCGTTGAGCGAGGAACGTGGCATCACTACCGAGGCCGCAGCGCTTCTGCTCGCCCGGACGCGGCTATCCCCCGCATCCACCACCGCCGCCGCCACATCCGCCACCCCCGCTGCAGCTGCCGCCTCCCCCGTCTGAACCGCCACCGTCCGAACCCCCGCTACTTCCGCTGCCGTCGGCACCGATTCCGGCGGCGGAGGCCAAGGCGGGATTGATCATCAGCATCGCCGAACCGGCGAAGAGAGCGGCGGACATCCCCGCCAAGCGTGGTCCGTAGGCAGAGAAGGCAGGCTTGTTGCGCGGGGACAGGTAGGCGTGTGCCGTGGTCAGTTCCGAACGTGCCGCACTGCCCGAGGTGGTGCGATCGAAGTTGAGCCCGAGCAGCGGGATGCTGAACCCGGTGGCGAGTACGGCGAGAATCAGAAACTCGACGGGCTTGTCGTTGTGCAGTCCGAAAGCAATGCGGACGATACCCACGGCCACCAGGATCTTCAGCGGTACTGTGGAGAGAAAGATTGAACGCCTGGTGCTGTCGGAGGTCAGGTATCCCCGGTCCGCCAAAGAGTTTCGTAGGCGAGCTGTTTCCACCGTCATGCGCTCGGCGAGTTGCCGCCGACGATGGGGCAGAGCCTGCTGGGCCAGGCGCTGGTACACGGTGAGGGTGTACCAGTCCAGGGTTTCGTCGCCAGGGCCCAACGGGCGCAGGACAGCGCCGTCGGTGGTGATCAGATCAGCGCTACGCAGGATTGCCAATGATGCTGCGATGGCGCGTGACTCGTCTGTCAGCATGCCGACTTCCGGAGGGGTCAGTTGCTCGGCGGAATACCCGTGCCCGGCGGAATACCTGCACCGGCGCGCCCGGATCATCAGACGCCACACCAGAGTGAGAACCATGAGCGTGGCCGAAACGGCTATGTAGCCGTAGAGGAAATCCTCGCTGGGGATCCCCCAAGTGTCGGCTGCATGCGTGCTCATCCCCCACACCCCCGCCGCCGCAACTGCTACCGCTGCCGCCACCGCCGTCCGAGCCGGATGATCCGGATGAGGAGCCACAACTGTAGTAGCTCGAACCCCCGCCGCCCGGGCTGTACGCGGCGCCCGCAGCCACTGCTCCCGCCAGCGCGGGATCGATCAGAACCAGAGCTCCCGAACCGAAGAGCGCCGCCGAGAGTCCGGCGAGCGAGGGACCGTAGCTCGAGTACGCGGGCCGCAGTTTCGGTGAGAGGTACGAGTTTTCGTGCTTGAGGCGTCGAAGCTCGCTGTCGCCCAAAGCTGTCCGACGACGCTTGATGCGGAGAAGTGGAATCATCAGCGCGAGAACGATGATGGTGAGGAGCAGAAACCCGACCGGCTTACCGCCGGCGATGCCGGCGACGAGACGGACTACGCCGAGACCAATTACCGCCAGGATCGGAACGGTCCGAAAGGCGGCAGTCAGCCCGTCCTGCGGGCGTTGCAAGTATCCCTCGTCGATCAGCGTCGTACGTAGTTGTGCGAGTGCGACGTTCAGCCGTCCCATCAGACGCACCTGCCGCAGCGGGACCTTTCCGTTTCCGAGTCGCTTGTGCACGGTACGGGTGAACCAGTCGAGACGACTCTTGTCCTCCGCAGTGAGTGCCAGCTTGGTCTTTCCTTCGGTGCTGATCAGTTCGGCGCTGCGCAGAATAGCCATCGACGCCAGAACGGCCTGGTAGTCACTGGTCAAGGCGCCGATCTCGGGAGGAGTGAGCGGCCGACGGACCGAGTCGACGACCACGGGCGACCGGCGCGCAGTCATTCGGCTGTACAGCGAGAGTCCGATCGCGACGGCAGCCGCCACCAGGTACCACTGAAGGAAAGTCTGGCTGGGGATCCCCCACGTGTCGGCTGAGTAGTAGTTGTTCACCGCACTCACCCCCCACAGCTCACGGTGCTCGAGAAGGTCGAGCAACTGGACGGTGAAGACCCGCCGCCGCATCCGGGTGCCCAACCGCCGTCGCGACCCGGATCGAAGAGTGCCGCGGCAATACCCGCCGACGTCGCCCCGTAGGTGGCAAACGACGGTTGGAAATTCGGTGTGAGGTAGGAGTATTCGTCCTTCAAGCGACTCAATTCGACCTGGCCGAAACGAGTGCGTCGGCTCAGGCGGAGAAGGGTTACGACAATCAGGGCGAGGCAGACGACAACGAGCGGAAGGTATCCCTCCGGGTTCTCGTTCACGACAGTGAATCCGGTCCTGATCGTGCCGACCACGGCGACGACAACGACCGGTACCACGGACAATCGCGTCAAAGTGTGTTCACGATTGCCGTTCAGGTAGCCGGCCTGCACCAGGTCGCTACGAAGCTCCAACAGCGGCAGCGGAAGTGTCGGCACGAGCCGGGAGGGCACGGCAGTTCCACCGGCGTCGTCGATCCGCTGGCGGACGATGCGGGTGAAGCGGTCATGCTGACCCTGGCCGGCAGAATGTGCAGCACTCTCGAGTTCTGCCACGGCAGCGCGTACCGCACGCTCGTCGCTGGTCAGTACACCCATCTCCGGTGGTGTGAGTGTGCGCAATGCAGGTGTGGGCTTGCGCATGGCGACGCCTCTGATCGCAAGTGCGATCACCACAGCTCCGGTGGCAGCGGCGACGTACCACCCGAGGAAAGCCTCGGTGGAAATTCCCCACGTATTCGTATGATCATGCATCGCACACCACCTCTCGATGAACTCCTGAGAACCAGTCCAGTCTCTTTGTCCGACAACTGATGTCAGTATCGGGCCAGTACCCGGAAAAGCGATATCCGGGTGGCCATCGTCATCATTCCGTTACCGGCGAACTGGGGATTTACCGGCCGGTAGGTCGAAGCACGATCTCCGTGGGGTGTGCGTCGGACGGTGTTTCGACGGCAGTGAGTACGGCACGCGCCACAGTGGAGCCCTTCAGGAAGCGCTCCGGGTCGTACTCGTCGCCCTCGCCGGCGACGATGTTGCGCTGCATGTCGGTGTCGATTCGACCGGGGTGAATGGAGGTGACCCGCAAGGACGGCTCTTCCAGGCGCAGGGCGTCTCCGAACGCGCGCAGGGCGAACTTGCTGGCCGCGTACGAGCCCCAGCCGGCGTTGGCGCGCAGTCCGGCACCCGAATTGATCAGTACGACGTGGCCACCGGCTGCCCTGAGGGCAGGAAGGAGGACACGAGTGAGTTCGGCGACGGCGATGACGTTTGCCTCGAGGGTGCGCCGCCACTGATCGACCGAGGATTCCTCGATGGTTCCGATGTCGGCCACGCCGGCGTTGTGTACCAGCACGTCGAGCGTCGTGATGGACGAGGCAGCGACCGCGACGGCGTCGTAGTCCGTGAGGTCGAGGGGTAGAGGCGTCGATCCGGGTAGTTCGGCGCAGATCGGTTCGAGGGCCTGCGCGGATCGTGCACCGAGCAGCAGGTCGTGTGTCGGCGCCAGTTCGCGTGCGATGGCAGCTCCGAGGCCGCGACTGGAACCGGTGATCAAGGCAGTAGGACGCATGGTCCGAGCCTATCGAGTGAGGATTGTTCGGCTAGACGAACTTGTGTATTTGTTTACCCACATATTAGAGTTCGACCATGACGACTCGCGACGCGAAGAACTTCCGCCGCCTGGGAATTGCCGCCCTCGCCGCCCTGCTTCTCTCCAGCTGTTCTGCGGTGAATTCCGGCTCCGACGACGACCGCCCGGTGGTGCTCACCACGTTCACCGTGCTGTCGGACATCGCCCAGAACGTTGCCGGCGATCACCTTCGCGTCGAGTCGATCACCAAGGCAGGGGCGGAAATTCACGGCTACGAGCCGACGCCCGGAGACATTCGGCGGGCGAGCGAAGCCGATCTGATCCTCGACAACGGCATGAACCTCGAGGCGTGGTTCGCGAAATTCGTCAACGGTCTGGACGTGCCACACGTCGTGGTCAGCGACGGTGTCGAAGGCATTCCGATCGCCGGTGACGCGTATGCGGGCAAGCCCAATCCGCATGCATGGATGTCTCCGTTGAATACGCAGATCTACGTCGACAACATGGTGACTGCTTTCAGCGACCTCGACCCGGACAACGCCTCGGCATTTGCGGAGAACGGCGCGAAGTACAAGGCGGAACTGCAAGCAGTGCAGGACGGCCTGGTCAGTGGGCTGGCGGCATTGCCCGCCGGTCAGCGTGCACTCGTCAGTTGTGAGGGTGCGTTCTCCTATCTGGCCAGGGACGCGGGACTCAGCGAGGCCTACATCTGGCCGGTCAATGCCGAGCAGCAGGCGACGCCGCAGCAGATCATCGCCGCGATCGACTTCGTCCGGGCCAATTCCGTTCCCGCCGTCTTCTGCGAGTCGACGGTCTCGGATGCCCCCATGCAGCAGGTTGTCGGGGCGACCGGTGCGAAATTCGGTGGGACGCTGTACGTCGACTCGCTGTCCGAAGCCGACGGTCCCGTGCCCACCTACCTGGACATGATTCGCCACGACACCGACGTCATCCTCGGCGGTCTGACCGGCGGTAAATCATGAACGAAGCCATTCGCGTCGAAAACGTCAGCGTTCACTACGGCGAGGTCCACGCACTGGACCATGTCGATCTGACGTTGAATTCCGGAAGCGTCTGCGGACTGATCGGTATGAACGGTTCAGGAAAGTCGACCCTGTTCAAGGTGATCATGGGAATGATCAAGCCGGACAACGGCTCTGTGAGAATCGCCGGTCTCGACGCAGCCGCTGCGCGCAAGAGCGGGCGCGTCGGATACGTGCCGCAGAGTGAAGACGTCGACTGGACCTTCCCGATCAGTGTCCGTGACGTCGTGATGATGGGTAGGTACGGCCACCTCGGGTTCTTGCGACGTCCGCGGCGTGCAGATCGCGAGGCGGTGGCAGAGGCCCTCGAGCGGGTAGAGCTCACAGAATTTGCGGATCGTCAGATCGGTCAGCTCTCGGGTGGTCAGAAGAAGCGCGCCTTCGTCGCACGCGGTATCGCACAGGACGCGTCGATACTCTTGCTGGACGAGCCGTTTGCCGGCGTCGACAAGCGTTCCGAGGCAACGATTTCGACGCTGCTACGAGAGTTGGCTTCCGACGGCCGATCGATCTTGGTCTCGACTCACGACCTCCACGCCGTGCCGAAACTCTGCGACGAGGCGGTACTGCTCATGCGCAAGGTCCTGGTGCACGCCGACCCGGACACCGTGCTTCAACCGGAAAACCTCGCCCTGGCTTTCGGTCTCGACGTGATGGACAGGACCTGATCGATGAACCTCGTAGAACTGCTACTTGATCCTCTCCAGTACGGATTCATGGTGCGCGCGTTGGCCGTTGCGGTTGTGGCGGCGGTTGTCTGCGCGGTGCTCAGTTGTTGGTTGGTGCTCATCGGGTGGTCACTGATGGGCGATGCCGTCTCGCACGCTGTCCTGCCCGGTGTTGTCCTCGCCTACGTCGTCGGCGCTCCATTTGCCATCGGGGCCTTGATCTTCGGGCTGATCGCCGTCGCACTGATCGGACTGATCCGTAACACCAGCCGCGTCAAGGAAGACGCCGCGATCGGTATCGTCTTCACGACTCTCTTTGCGTTCGGTTTGGTTCTCATCTCGGTGACCCCCAGCCAGACCGATCTCAACCACATCATTTTCGGCAACCTGCTGGGGGTGAGCTCGTCCGATCTTCTGCAGGTCGCGATACTCGGCGCGTTGGCGTTGAGCATTCTGTTGATCAAGCGTCGCGATCTGACGTTGTTTGCCTTCGACCCGATCCATGCCAACGCGATAGGTCTTTCGCCCAAGCGTCTCGGAGCGCTGCTACTCGGCGTCCTCGCACTCACGTCCGTTGTGGCGCTGCAAGCCGTCGGGGTCGTGCTGGTGGTGGCGATGCTGATCATCCCCGGCGCGACGGCCTACCTTCTCACTGAGAAGTTCTCGCGGATGCTGGTGATAGCTCCGGTGGTTTCCGCAATCTGTGCGATTACGGGTATCTACGTCAGCTACTACCTCGACACAGCTTCCGGGGGCATGGTTGTGATGACGCAGGGCATCGTGTTCGCCCTGGTGTACCTGTTCAGCCCGTCGCAGGGGGTCATTGCGAAATGGACTTCGCAGCGGCGTAGGACCCGAGCGGAATACAGCGCCGTGGTTTGACGGGCGGTCTTGATCGTTCGTCCAGTTAACAATCCGCTACCAAATCGGGTAGGTTCGTACGGGCATTCGTCACCACAAACATTCCGGCCGCAACGATGCCGGCTGCAAGACAATCGGTGGTGACGCCTTGAACACCGATGGGCCCTTCGATGACGCAGTTCCGAGCACGACGCACGTGGCTGGTTCTCGGCGTCGTTGTTGCGGTCATCGTCCTCGCCGGATCCGGGCTGCTCAGCCCACGAACCTCGGTTCTGGTGGACGATGTCGCCCAGCTCGTCGGCGGCGCCACTGCGACTGCGGTCTGTTGGTGGACGTCGCGGCGCCATCACGGAGTCGAGCGTCGTTGGCGAACTCTGATGGCTCTCGGTATGGCCGGCTGGACCCTCGGAATGTTCTTCTGGGCGTTCTACCGCTCAGTTCTCCACGTACCACTTCCGTCGCCGTCGATCGCGGACATCGGTTTCTTCATGTTCCCGGTGTTTGCCGTACCGGCGCTTCTGTCGCTGGTACGTGAGTCTCCCCGGCGTGAGGCGATCGGCCCGATCCATCTCTGGCTCGTGCTGACGCTCGACGGGCTTGTCGTTGTCGGTGGATTGTTCATCCTCACGTGGACGACCGCCCTGGGTGCCGTCGTTCATACCGGTCCGACAGGGTCTCTCGGGTTTCTTGTCGCGGTGATGTATCCAATCACCGACTTCGTTCTGATCGCGATGGTCTTGCTGATGGTCATCGGACCGAAGGCCGTTGCCGAGATCCGCGAACCGCTGACGTTCCTCGGGTGCGGGTTGGTGATGCTCTCCCTTTCGGACAGTCTGTACGCGTACTTGGTGGCGATCGGCGCCGAGAGTATGCCGACCATCGCCGATGCCGGGTTCATCGCGGGGCCGCCTTTGATCGCCTTGGCGGCGCTGACGAAGCGAACCGAGCCTCGGAACCGCGACGCGCCACAGCAGTGGCGAAGTGATCGGACTCAGTTGCTGCTGCCGTATCTGTTGATCGCGGTGATCGCGACGATCGTGACTGTTCAGGCACTGATCGTCGGCAACCTCGATGCCGTGGTCGTGATACTCGGCGTCGGCGTGCTGGTTCTCGCGCTGGTGCGCCAGATACTCACGCTCCTCGAGAACGACGCGCTCCTCCAACAGATCTCCGCTGCGCAGGACGAGCTCCGGTACCGAGCGCATCACGACCCACTCACCGAGCTCGCCAACCGGGCCGCATTCGACGAACACTTCGCGAGCGCCATCGAGAACTACCGCCTCACGAACTCCGATTGGGTGCTGATGCTTGTCGATCTGGACGACTTCAAACAGGTCAACGATCGTTACGGGCACCCGGCCGGTGACCGGTTACTGGTTGCCCTCACGGCGCGTCTGCGCGAAGCGGTTCCCGAGAGTGCATTTGTCGCTCGATTCGGCGGCGACGAATTCACGGTACTTCTGCAGGGCCCGATCGACGACGCCGTCGTCGTAGCCCGCCGGATCGTCGACGCGCTCAGTTCTGATCAGACTGCAGAAACATCGGTGTCGGTGGGTGCGAGCGTTGGTGTCGCGAAGTTCGAGTTGGCGGACGAGCCGCTGAGTGCACACGCTCTTCTCCGCCGAGCCGATGCGGCGATGTACGAGGCGAAGAGAAGCGGGAAGGGCGCCGTTGTCGTCTACTGCGATCGCCGCGAAGACTAGCGCCGTAAGAGTGCGAAGATCGTTGCCGGTGAACCCGATCCGGCCTTGTTGATCGCGCCACCGACAAGGATGCTCGCCCCGGTGGTTGGCAGGGCGGCAAGATTGTTCAAGTTCTCCAGGCTGATTCGATGCTTGTCGTACAGGAGCGTCGAGACGGGGTAGGTCTCGTCGTTTCCGAGGTCGGGACCGAAGGTGTCGGTTCCCAATGCTCCGCGGGTGCCCAAGCGTCCGGTGTCTATCAGCCACTGCGCCGCGTCCACCGAGAATCCGGGTTGGTGGGTGACACCCTCGGCATCGGCATTGGCATATTCTTCGCTACCCCAGCGCGATTCCCAACCGGTCCAGAGAACTACGGCCGCTCCATCGGGGATCTTGCCGTTGCGCGTTTCCCACTCCTGAAGGTCCGCGACCGTGAGCGCATAGTCCGAATCGGCGGCAGCCTTGTCCCGGATGTCGATCTTCACTGCGGGAAGGAAGAGGTCGGCCGGATCGAGTTGGTCGGCTGTGAGTCCACCTTCCTGAAAGTGCGCGGGTGCGCCCCAATGTGTGCCCGTGTGTTCACCCTCCTTGACGTACTGGAGGTAGTAGCCGTCGTCTGCGATGGTTGCCGCTGTGTCGAGAGTGAACGCGGGATCGCCGGGAAAAATCGGCGTCGTCGCGGGGTCGTTCACGTGGGAGAGCGAAACGACTTGCAACAGCTCATCCAACGGGGTTGTTGCGTCTTGGCTGCTTCCGGAACTGCTACCCATGTCGATCACCTGAGGTCCCGCTACCAGCGCCAGGCCTGTGGCTGCGCGCTGAAGTAACTGTCGTCGTTTCATCGATCCCCCGCCAATTTGCCCGAATTGAGAGTGTTGCAATCACTTTCGCTCCTTGAACACTAGGACAGAACCTTAGGCTGCTGCCGACCATGACGACCACTCCACATCGCGGACGGCTATCACCTGTCCGTGCGGTCGGTGATCTACGTACTGCGGATACTTTGCGGCCAAAGCGTCGATTGCGCTCTCGGACTCCTTGGTGCCGGGGCCGAGGACCTCCGCGCGTCCGTCGACGCGGACCCACCAGAGTGCGGACCAGTTGTCGTCGTAATGATCGACGAGCAGGCTCGCACGCCCCGTCTCGGTGATGTTCCGGAGCCTGCGAAGTGCGGTGGTGGTCTTCGGTTTGTGGTCGACGCAGGAATAGACGGTGTCGCCGACCAAAACGAATACCAGCGGCACGATGTGCGGAACGCCGGCCGCATCTGCCGTTGCCAGGTGAGCCACCCGCGCGGCTTCAAATCGTGCTCTCGGGTCGTCCATATTCACAGCGTAAGGGGATCAAGGCTTGCCGCGAGCCGCTGCTGACGGAACAGTGGTCTCATGGAACCGGATGAAGCGCTTCGGGAGATCGCCTACTGGCTCGAACGATCACGCGCTGAAACGCACCGCGTCAAGGCCTATCGCCGAGCTGCGGAGGTCTTTGCTGGATTGTCCGACGAGCAGAAGGAGTCTCGCCGGAAGGCCGACAGTTGGAAGGCTCTCACCGGCATCGGGCCCAAGACGGCAATGATCATCGCCCAGTCGTACGACGGCGTCCCC
Organism: Rhodococcus sp. UFZ-B548; assembly: GCF_903819475.1. Classification (NCBI taxonomy): domain Bacteria; kingdom Bacillati; phylum Actinomycetota; class Actinomycetes; order Mycobacteriales; family Nocardiaceae; genus Rhodococcus; species Rhodococcus sp. UFZ-B548. Next base: position 73,300 of record NZ_CAIJDS010000014.1, on the reverse strand, counting down.
GAGTATCTCGAGGAACTGCGGGGGCAGGCCGAGCCCATCGGAGACGGCCCATTGCGCCAAGCGCTGCGCGGCGATCTCCACACACACTCCGACTGGTCCGACGGCGGAAGCCCCATCGAAGAGATGATGCGACGCGCAGCAGCACTCGGCCACGACTACTGCGCCCTCACCGATCATTCGCCTCGCCTCACTGTTGCCAACGGGCTGTCCGCGGAGCGCCTACGTTCTCAACTCGACGTGATAGCCGGTTTGAATGCCGAACTGGCTCCCTTTCGCATCCTCACGGGAATCGAGGTGGACATCCTCGAGGACGGTTCACTCGACCAGGATCCCGATCTACTCGACGAACTCGACATCGTGGTGGCGAGCGTGCACTCGAAGCTGCGGTCCGAACGCGAGGCGATGACCCGCAGAATGCTTGCTGCAGTGCGAAATCCGCGTGTCGATATTCTCGGGCATTGCACTGGGCGTCTTGTCGAGGGTGCTCGCGGAACCCGGCCCGAGTCGCAGTTCGATGCGGAGAAAGTGTTCGAGGCTTGCCGAGAATCAGGGACCGCCGTCGAGATCAACTCCCGACCGGAGCGTCGTGACCCGCCTTCGCGTTTGATCGAGTTGGCCCGCGATCTCGATTGTCTTTTCTCCATCGATACCGACGCCCATGCCCCCGGTCAGCTGGCTTGGCAGGGCTACGGCTGTGACCGGGCCGAAAAGTGCGGCGTCGAAACGGATCGGGTGATCAATACGTGGACCGCCGAAAGTCTTCTGGAGTGGGCGGGAAATTGAGAGCACGCCGGAATGGGTCACCGAGGCGTTTGCTCGGTGACCTCCGGGTTCAGATCCGTGTGGTGGAGCGGCGGGGTTTCTGGTCGGGGTCGATGCCTGGCGGGGGGATGAACCAGGGCAGGTGATCAGCGCCTACCTGGATTTCCCATTTTCCGGTGAATCCGGGTTTTCGGTGCATCAGGGTGTGGTGGGTTCGGCAGAGCAGGACCAGGTTGTCCATGACGGTTGGTCCTCCTTTGGCCCAGTGTTTGATGTGGTGGGCGTCGGTCCAGGCGGGGACGCAGTCGCAGCCGGGGAAGGCGCATCCTTTGTCGCGGGCGATCAGGGCGGTGCGTTGTGCCGCGGTGACAAGCCTTTTGAGTGGGGTGACGTCGAGTGGGGCACCGTTTTCGTCGAGGAGGACGGCGCCGAGCATGCAGTCGCAGGCGATCATGCGGGTGCGGCCTACGCTCAGTGGTCCCATCCAGGGCATGTGGCCGACATCGAGATCTTGTTTGTCGAGATCGGGAATGTCGAGATCCGGCATGCCGGGATCGTCGTCCTCGGACGGGCCAGGTGTTGAGCCATCACCCGTTGTGGCGCATTCACGGTGGTAGGCCAGGTCTTTGGCGTTGATGTGCACGTTCAGGTGTGGGCGTTGGCCGCCGTCGATGCCGGTGGCAGCGTTGTCGAGGTAGCGCCGGATGAGTTCTGCCATGGCGTCTGCGTTGCGTGTGGCGGCGGGTCGTTTGTCGGGTGTGCCGTCCTTGGCGGGGGTGGGCATCGAGAGGCTGGAGAGGGCGGAGAGAAGCATCTCGCCGGTCACTCCGTCGAAATCGCCTCGGACGGCGACTCTTCCGTTGAGGGTCGGGGAGATGCGCAGTTCGTTGCGGTCGGTGTCTTCGCTTGGTGGTATGTCGTCGGATTCGAACATGTGCTCGAGGACGCTGATGGCGTAGCGCAGTTTGACGGTGGTCGCTTCGACGCCGGATGCTGCGGCGAGGAGTGTGTCGCGGCAGTACGGTAGCGCGGCGTCGGGCATTGTTTTGGGTGGGGATTCGCAGAACGCCACGATCAGTGCTGCGTGCTCGAAAGTGAGGTCGCCGGAGTCGAATTGGTCTTCGATCTCGGGGAATGACCGTAGGGCTTTGCCTAGGGTTGCGATTCTTCTGCCGGTGGAGATTTGCAGCATGGTGTGGTTCGCGAGCCATTGTCCGGTGCCGCGGTAGCAGAGTACTTGTTCGTCCGGGTTCAACGTCAGGGTGTCGACGGCGGCCACTCGAATGGCTTCCAGGCGAAGGATTTCCGCTGACGCGGTGATGGCGATCTCGCGGACGTCGGTGGGGTGCAGCCGCCACAATCGTCCGCGCACACCCACAGCGGAGCTGTTGACCACGGCAGTGACAGCGTCGTCGGTGATGTCGATCGTCATGAGAACCCCCCGTTCCATCTCCCATCATACTCGAACATACTTTCGAGTCAAGGACGTTTTCGGGAAGGTGCGGTGGGCCCGGCCGTCGTGATTCTGTTGTTCGAGAGGAGATTCCGCCTCTAGAGCATCAGCGCCGGATCTGTGGTCAGTTCGATGTTGAGCCATGGTTCGTAGGGGAGATCGGCGAGGCTGTTGGCGAACGAGCGTCGAACTGCGTCTTCACCGTCGATGTCCCAGCTGTGTGGCGCGACCATGAACGTCGCTTCGATATACAGCTTGCGACCCACCTTGCTCATGGTGAGAGTCGGTTCGTCCAAGCCGAATTCGTCGCGGACGGCGGTGATGGCTTCGTGCACGCGGGCCTGAACATTTTCGCCGGGAGCACCTTCGAGGAGTTCGATCAGTGCGGTTCGCAGAAGTGCGTACGGTTGCGGGACCAGCATCGCGCAGCCGAGGAGGACCAAGACGGAGTCGACATATCGGTCGGCGTCGGAGAAATCGGTGCGGCCCAGGATCATTGCGGCGACAGCACCGACTGCGACCAGCGCGCTGAAGGCAGCCGACGCTCCCCATTGCCTGGCTTCGGCGACGAGCAGATCAGATGTGCGGTCGACTTGTCCGACGTATCGCCAGATGATGATCGACACCACTGCGCTGACAGCGCCGTATGCCACCAGAGACCCCGCGGTGACGTCGGCTCCGCCCGCGAGGATGACACGAACTGCCTCGACTGCGGCGTAGGCGAGCGTCGCCAGTAGCGCCATGCCCTGGACAGCGATGACTACCGGGATCAATGCCTCCTTACCGAACGGGAAGCGTGCGGTGGGGCCCGAGTCGGCTATCCGCGAGACCCGCAGCGACAGCGCCGTCAACACCATTCCGATGAGGGCGTACACACCGTCGAGCAGGATCACCTGGGACTGCGAGATCCAGCCCCAGAATGCGGCGACCACAGCCAACGCCGTTGCGACCACGAGCGAGTACCGCAGGGCCTTGCGTTCGCGGGTAGCGCTGTCTTCCTTGGTGCCCATGAAATCCAAACCGCCTGTCCGTTTCGATATTCCTTCACGTAGGAATACCAGCAACGACGCGCAGGCACGGCATCAGTGGACCAATTGCGCTGCCAGATCGAGAAAGTCCTCGGCGTTGATGTCGAACTCGTCGGAGAATGACACATCGGGATTGCCCCTGGCTCCGAATTCGAGTGGTCGGGCTATGAAGGCTGTGCGGAACCCGAGAGCTTTGGCCGCCCGGATGTCATATTTGTGGCTGGCAACCATCATGATCTCGGCCGGGTCGAACCCGAGGTATCGAGCAGCCAGGTGGTAGATCTTCGGATCTGGTTTGAAGACACCGGCCATTTCGGCGGTGAAGACGGCATGCCATGGCAGATTTCCGTGCCGGGAGATGCTGACTGCGGCATTCACATCGGCGTTGGACAAGGCAGCGATCGTGTACTGCTGGCGCAGGGTTGTCAGGCCTGCGACGGTGTCCGGCCACGGGTCCAGGAATTTCCAGGCGGTGGTGAGCTCTTCCTGTTCGGCATCGGAAAGTTCGATGCTCTCGCGGGCCAACAGCTTGCGCAGAGCCTCGCGGTACACCGAATGTACTGTCACCCATTCGCCTGTGGAGTCGTCGGCCTCGGAGGTGTTCGCGAAGTATTCAGCGCGCCAGAGATTGACGAATCTTGGCCAGTCGACGTCGGCGTCGGTGATCCGACGGGCCTCTCGGCACAGGGTGCTGTGAAAATCGGTCGCTGTGCCCTGGACGTCGAACAGCAGTGCTTTGATCTTCTCGCGCACAAGCCCTCCACTTCGAGATCGCCTGACGGTGTTGCCACATTATCGCGGTTGCGGCGCCCGATTCGTGCTCGATGAGCGCAAAGGCGCCGCGCGTCGCAAAATAGACATCTATGGCCGACCGCGGATTTACCCCGACTCAGCTCGCCGCCCGAGCTGCCTACCTGCTGCGCGGAAACGACCTGGGCACGATGACCAGCGCTGCCCCGAAGCTGTATCCCCACATGTGGAGCTGGGACGCCGCGTTCGTCGCGGTAGGTTTGGCGCCGCTCAGCGTCGAACGGGCGGTAGTAGAGCTCGATACCTTGCTTTCGGCTCAGTGGAAGAACGGAATGATTCCGCACATCGTGTTCGCGAACGGTGTCGACGGCTACTTCCCCGGCCCGACGCGTTGGGATGTCAATGCGCTGGCAGCGCATGCTCCTTTGGGTACCGCTACGTCGGGAATCACCCAACCCCCCGTTCACGCGATTGCGGTGCAGCGGATTCTCGATCATTCGCGTCGGCACGGACGTACGACGCGTGCGGTCGCGGAAGAGTTCCTCGACCGGCGCTGGAGCGATCTGGTTCGGTGGCACCGCTGGTTGGCGGAGGCCCGCGATCTCGACGGCAACGGCCGCATCGCGCTCTATCACGGGTGGGAATCGGGGATGGACAATTCTCCGCGATGGGATCTGGCATACGCGAATGTTGTTGCGGGACAAGTGCCTGCGTATCAGCGCGCTGATCTCGCTGTGGTGACCGACTTGTCTCAGCGACCCACGGATCACGAATACGACCGCTACCTTTGGCTTCTCGAAGAGATGAAGGCCGTGAGGTACGAGGATTCTCAACTCGCCACTGCCATGAGTTTTGCCGTGGAGGACGTGTTTGTCAGTGCGGTTTTCTCGATGGCATGTGACGTTTTGGCAACTATCGGTGAGGAGCATTCGCGACCAAACTCCGACGTCCGTGATCTGCGCGGTTGGGCAGATCGATTCCGGCAGGGCGTAATTGCCACCACCGATGAACGATCGGGTGCAGCAAAGGATTTCGATCTTCGCACCGGACGATGGGTTCATACCGAGACCATCGCGATGTTTGCGCCGTTGCTGTGTGGCGGCCTGAGCCGCGATGCCGAGCGCGCTCTGTTGCGTACTTTCGAGGGGCCCAAATTCTGTGGTCACCCGGACATGCGATTTGCCGTCCCACCGTCGACGTCTCCGGTTTCCGGCGATTTCCGTCCTCGGGAGTATTGGCGTGGCCCAGTGTGGCCGGTGATCACGTGGTTGTTCTCGTGGGCGTTCGCGCGTCGGGGGTGGGCCGAGCGATCGCACGTCTTGCGTTCGGAGGGGTTGCGGCAGGCCAGTGATGGCAGTTTTGCCGAGTACTACGAGCCTTTCACCGGTGAGCCGCTAGGCAGCATGCAACAGTCGTGGACCGCGGCGGCTGTTCTCGATTGGCTCGGTTGAGTGAACATTCCCTGAATTAGCGGACAAAACGGACTAGTCGACCTTACTCTCGGGAAATGGTCGAGCGACGGATCGTCAGGACACTGGGCAAGCTCACCCCGATCGCGATGGCAGCTGCCATCGCGATCACGGCACCTGGCCTCGCCGCTGCCGACGCTCCCCGCGGCCCGGACGTCTCGTCGTGGCAGCACGTGGACGGAACCGGAATCGACTGGTTCCAGGTCAAGGCGTCAGGGCACGAGTTCGCGATGGTCAAGGCCACCGAGTCGCTCAACTACGTCAATCCGTACTTCATCCAGGATTGCCTGGTCATGCGGGCTGCCGGCGTCTCGCGCGGGGCCTACCACTACGCAGATGTTCGCCAGTCCCCCGAAGCCCAGGCCGCCTTCTATTCGGCGATCGTCCTGGGTATCAACGGACCTGGTGACCTGCCGCCCGTACTGGATCTCGAGGACGCGAAGGGACTGCCCGCCGGTCAGGTCATCGACTGGACTCATCGCTACCTGAATACAGTCCAGGCACTCACCGGGCGGCAGCCAATCATTTACACGTATCCCAACTTCTGGCGCACTCAGATGGCCAACACCACCGAGTTCAACCACTACCCGCTGTGGATCGCCGATTACAACGGGCAGAACGCTCCGGGCCCGCTGCCCGGCGGTTGGTCCAACTGGACCTTCTGGCAGTACACCAGCACCGGACGCATCCCCGGGATCACCGGAAACACTGATATCAACGTCTACAGCGGAGCGCAGGGCGATTTCGATCGCTACGCCAACAGTGTGGGGTTCGGCAGCAGCTAGCTTGCGGCGGGGCCCTTGGCTCCGTGGTGCCCGGTTCGGGCCCTTTCGCCCTCGAGGCATTTGTCTCGAGGAACGCGGAAGGGCCCTTTTTGGCACTCTTGCGAATCTTGGCCGGTTAGTCCGGTTGTTGCTCGCCAGTTACGAGAATTCTGCCGAGTGGTAGCCACAGTCGCTGAACTTTCGACTAGCTGAGCAGGATCAGAAGATAGCTATGGCAGAAAATGAGCAGGACCGCTCCAATTGAAAAGCTACAAAACGGACTTGAAGTTGGGTCTGGCTCGAAGGCGCCCGCTCGGTTTCGGTCGAAGATGGCACCTCGCAATCCAATTATCGGAGCCCCGGAGTACTTCGTTACCGGCAGCCGTCGCCGGGTGTGGTCTGGATCAATTCGAAAAATTTCGACGTGCTCGCACGGGTGATCGGCCTCCATTCAGTACGGAGTTCCCGCTCATGGTTCGAGGCGCTGTGGCGCATCCAACAGGCCTTATCCATATTGGGCATTTGTCCAGATTCCTTGTCGCCCTCGAAGTTGGTCGTCACCCGATCTGGTCAGCGGAAACGCCGAATGCCATCGCGTTCGGAGCGGTGCCGTACTCCGAGGGCTGAATTGTCCGCTTGAACAACGCTGCTCCTCGAAGCTTGTCCGATCTACGAACAAAAACGTCGATCGGTCTGCTTTGTCTGACTTTCGATGGGCAAGCTCCCGGTTATCTGTTATCTTGAACCAGATAACTGGAAGGTTGCTCTCGATTTGCACGGATTTCGAGGGCCAAGGTCCTGTTCAGGGCGGCTCTTCCAACACGCAGGTGTTTCCGAAGAGGAGCTCGAATGACAGGACCGGCAACAGCGTCCGGTGTGAGGTCGATCAGCCGAAAACAGGCGGATCGACCCGAACCAACCGATCAATCGGGAGTTCGCGCCAGCGCTCTCGCATCTCCGTCCACCGAACATCGATCAGGCACATCCTGGGGAGTAAGAAATGCCTAACGACATACCGCCGACAAGGTCGGCCTTATTCACCGCAGGGCTCCCGCCCTGGGTGCGAGCGTGGACGGTGGTGTGGACCGCCATCGCGATGATTCTCGGCCTCTCCGGCGCGACGGCAGTAGCTGCATCAGCGCAGCCGGCCGCGACGCTCGGCGGTCCCGTTCAGGCTCAGACGCCGGCTCGTGCTGCTGTCCTGCCGGACGAACAGCCCGCAAAGGGCTGTGCCTTCAGCGCCCCTAACACTGGCCCTTTCTCGCAGAACATCTGTTGGATCGACATGTCGGCGCTCAACGAAGCCGCGGCCACATCCGCGGCCGGGCAGTCGATGGAAATCCAGCTCACCGAGGGCTACAAGATCAACTTCAAGGCTTTCCTCACCGACTCGGTAGCAGGAAAGACGCATCAGGGGGTCGAAGCGAAGGCACTCCCCACGTTGAGTTACTCAGCGCTGGGAACGTCCGCCTACACGGGTGTGCCGTCGACGATCAAGCCCGCGATCTACCAGAAGTCCTCCGTGAATGGACAATCCGGCGGGACGGTGTCGCTCAAGAACATCGTGATGACCGGGCCCAATGGCACGGTGTACAACTACGGTCTCGTAGCAGCCGATGCCGAGTCGACTGACGCAAACACATCAACCGACAAAGAGTTCCTCACCTTCAATTCGGACAAGCCGCTGCGACAAATCGCGCGCACAGTTGGTGTTGACGAACCTGGCTATCCCGGAATTCGCGCTTGTGACGGTGGGCTGACGGCTATGCCCGCCACCACCGTCCGATGCGATTCTTGGAACCTGGTCAACAACCAGGAGTATTCGCCGGGCACTTTGGTTGTTGCATCGACCGCTCCAACCAACTTCGCGGCGACGTTCGGTAATACCGTTCTGGCGACCTCTCGTCAGGGTCTGGCTTTCGGTGTCCTGCTCTCGAAGGTCAAGATCGACAAGGACCTCACGCGCGTCACCCCCGGTGACGATTTCACTATCGGCATGAGCACCGGCCACCACGCAAACGCGGGTGCTGCTGCAGCGACCGAGATCAAGAGCACCACGACCGGCGCTACAGATACGACGGCATCGACTGGCTGGCGTACGCTCCTCGCAGATACGACACCTACTCCTGTCACGTTCTGGGAGAAGCCAACTACCTCGGCGACCAAGACCGCGAACTATGCGACGTCATGGGATTGCCAGGTAAACGGTGTGACCCAGGCGCTCAGGGTCGGGGACGTTGCGCAGGCAGCACTCACACCGGGCGACAACGTGTACTGCAAGGTCAAGAACACTCCGGTTCTCGTGAAGAAGTCGTCGTCACCACCTACCGGTGAGACGGTCAATATCGGCCAAACAATCACCTACACTCTGAATTTCGAGAATCCCGGCACTGCGCCGGCAACGATCGACTACACGGACTTCCTTGCCGACGTCATTGATGACGGAACGGTTGCGGTCGGTGCTGCTACAGGCGGACTCACCGCTGCATTGGACGGCGCCGACAAAATCAAAGTCGGCGGCACATTGCCAGCCGGCGGCAAAGGGACTGTCACCTACACCGTCACGGTCAAAGACGGTGGCAACAAAGTCCTGAACAACTACCTCGTTCCGGGGACAACAACTCCTCCCACAACATGCGATCCTGCAACCAATCTCTGCACGACGCATCCCATGCCCGGGTTCACGGTCGCGAAGACCGCTGTGCCCGCGACAGGTTCGACGGTTCAGGCCGGCGATACCATTACGTACACGGTCACCGGTGCTAACACCGGCAAGACGGCCCTGACTCCCGCGACGATCAAAGACGATCTGAGTGCGGTTCTCAACAATGCTGCTGTCGTTCCGGGCTCGCTGAAGGCGACCGTCGACGGTGCTGCTGTCGCTGCTCCGACCCTGTCGGGCAGCATTTTGTCGTGGTCCGCCAATCTCCAGGCTGGTAAGTCTGTTGTTCTGACCTACCAGGTGAAGGTCAATGCCGGCGTTGCCGCGGGCACGGTTCTGAACAACAAGGTCACCGGTACTGCGAAGCCACCCACCGGTCCGGACATCACTCCTCCTACGGTGGAGACGAATCACTCGGTTCCCGGCTTCAAACTGGAGAAGACTGCTGATCCGATTTCCGGTTCGACGGTTCAGGCGGGCGAGTCGATCAAGTACACCGTCACCGGAACCAACACCGGTAAGACGAAGCTCGATCCGGTAAAGATCAACGATGATCTGGGTGAGGTTCTCAATAACGCCGCTGTCGTTCCCGGTTCGCTGAAGGCGACCGTCGACGGTGCTCCTGCCGCTGATCCGACTCTGTCGGGCACCACCCTTTCGTGGACTGGTTTTCTCGAAGCCGGTAAGTCCGTCGTTCTCACCTATGAGGTGAAGGTCAACGACGGCGTTGCCGCGGGCACAGTCTTGAACAACAAGGTCACCGGTACTGCGAAGCCGCCGACCGGTCCGGAGATCACTCCTCCGCCGGTGACGACCGAACACCCGGTGAAGGTTCCGGGGTTCACGGTCGCGAAGACTGCGGATCCGGCCTCGGGTACCAATGT
>NZ_CAIJDS010000014.1:0-63428 GCF_903819475.1 Rhodococcus sp. UFZ-B548 | reverse complement strand
AGCCGCCGACCGGTCCGGAGATCACTCCTCCGCCGGTCACGACCGAACACCCGGTTGATGGCACTCCCGCAATCGAGGTACTGAAGTCCTCTGACCCGTCCACCACGAACCGTGTGGTTGGCGGCCAGGAGATCACGTACACGCTCACGTTCAAGAATGTGGGAACCGCGGATGGTGAGATCAGCTTCTACGACGATCTGACCGATGTTCTCGACGATGCAGTAATGACGAAGAATCCGGCTACCACTTCCACGCTGGTTGTTTCGGGTGTCGTCGACAACGTCTTCACAGTCACCGGAAAGCTGGCCAAGGGTGAGAGCGCGACGGTGACGTACACCGTCAAGGTCAATCCTGAGATCGGAACATTGTCAGGTCCCGGATTCACCCCGGGCGTCCTGAACAACTACCTGGTGGTTGGTGGCGAGAACCCGCCGGTGGACTGTGTCCCGGGCGACGCTCTCTGCACCGAACACCCGGTGGACCCGCCGGAGACCACCACCACGGTGCCTCCGACGACCACCACGACGCCGCCGGTCACGACGGAGCCCTGTGTTCCTCCGACGACGACCACGCGGATGGTTCCGACCACAACGGTTGCGACGACGACGGCTAGCGCGACCACTACCGGTGACGCTGATGTGACCGGTACGGAGGAATCCACCACCACGGAGGAGACCACCACAGAGGAGACCACGACAGAAGAAGTTGTCGCGGAGGAGATTGTGGATCCGTGTGGCGTGACGACAACGACGACGCCGCCGACGACAACGCCGCCGGTCACGAGAGTTCCGCCGACCACGACGGTTCCGAACACGACGGTGCCGGTTACACCGACGATCATCATTCCCCCGATCGTCGTTGTGCCTCCGATCGTCGTACCGCCGACGGTTCCGGGTCAGCCGGTTCCGAGCACGGTTCCGGGACAGCCGAAGCCGCCGACAGCAAACCCGGGTCAGCCGAAGCCGCCGACGTCTGCTCCTCAGGGTGGAACGATCAACTCGGGTGGTGGCGCTGGTGAGAGTGGCGTGAACACCGGGTTGCTCGCGGCAGGCGGTTTGGTTCTGCTGCTGGCGCTGGGAACGGGTGTTGTTCTCCTGACGCGTAAGCGTCGCGAGGATGGTGACAACTGATTCTCTTGAGAATCTGAGGTAAACGACGTGGGGCAGATCGCAGAGTATGCGATCTGCCCCACAGTCGTTTTCGTGTGTGTTACGAGCCGAGCCGAGATCCGTCCTTCTTCCAGGCTGCAACTACCGACGGGCGAGGCTGGGAGGAGCCACCGTCGGGCCAATGGGATGCGGGGCTTTCGATGCTGGCGTCGTCGGTCTCGCCGGGGTGCTGGACGCAGACGATGACGCGCTTCTCGTCCACGATGGGGCCGCAGGTTTCGGCGCCGACGGGAACGGTGAGGAACTGCTTTGTTTCACCGCGGTTTTCGCCTTCGAGGACAACGCTGAACAGTCCGTCGTTGGACTTGAGTGCGTTGCCGTCGGTGGAGATCCACAGATTGCCGTGCGGGTCGAAGGCAAGGTTGTCCGGGCATGAGATGGGGCTGACCTTGCTCTTGTCGAACCCGCCGAAGTAAGTATCGGCTGTGGCCGGATCTCCGCAGACGAGAAGAAGATTCCAGCCGAAGGTGGTGCCGGCGTGGTCGTCGGTGATCTCGAGGACCTGGCCGTTCTTGTTGTTGTTCCTCGGGTTCGCCTCGTCGGCCGCGGCACCACCGTCGACTCCGCGCTTGGTGTTGTTGGTCAGTGCGACGTAAACCTTGCCGCTCTTCGGGTTTGCCTCGAAGTCCTCGGGGCGATCCATCTTCGTTGCCCCGACCTTGTCACCGGCCTGGCGGGTGAAGACGGCGACCTCTTCGGCGCTCATACCGTCTACCAGCGATTCGCCCTTGCCGTCTTCGCCGGTGCGCAGGATGGCTACCCACTCGCCGGTTCCGTCGAACGTGCCGTCCGACGGGAGTTTGCCGGTTCCGTCGATCTCGCCGGCGGAGTTTCCGCTGAGCTTTGCAACGTACAGTGTTCCGGCGTCGAGCAGAGTCATGTTGTGGCGCATGGCTGCCTGACTCTTGCCGTCCTGCATCTTTCGGCTCGAGACGAACTTGTACATGTAGTCGAAGCGCTCGTCGTCACCGCTGTATGCAACGACGGTGCCGTCCGACGTGATGTAAATGGTGGCGGCTTCGTGCTTGAAACGTCCGAGCGCTGTGTGCTTGATCGGAGTCGACGACGGATCCCAGGGATCGATCTCGACGACGTATCCGAATCGGTTGACCTCGTTGGGTTCTGCGACCAGATCGAACCGCTTGTCGAAGCGTTCCCACTTGCGCTCGGAAGCGGCTCCGGCCAGACCGTAGCGCTTCAGCCGGGCTGCCACCGTGGGATCGGTGACACCCTCGGCGTTAGCGAAGTACTGGTTGAAGTTCTCTTCGCCGGAAAGCACTGTGCCCCAGGGTGTGACGCCGCCAGCGCAATTGTTGAGGGTGCCGAGCACTTTGGTTCCCGTGGGATCGGCACTCGTCTTGAGGAAGTCGCTACCTGCAGCGGGGCCGGTCACGACAAACTCCGTGGTTCCGGTGATGCGGCGGTTGTTCGATCCGATCTCCGGTACCAGCTTGCCGTTGTCGGATTCGCCCTTGACCTGGACGACTGACAGTCCGTGGCTGGCCAGGCCGATCTTGAACTGCTCCTCGGTCGGGTTCTCCGCATCGTAGCCGCGGAACATCGCCGGCTCGGTGGAGTATTCGTGATTGACCACGAGGAGGTAGGTGTTGGGCTGCCCGTCGACCGGGAGCAATCCGGCGAAGTCGTTGTTGAATCCGAACTGCAGTTCCTGTGCTGCCGCAGTCTGCTTGTCGAAGTCGAATGCCGGGGCTCCGGCGAGAACGGCGTCACCCCAACGGATGACGACGGCCTGATCGTATCCGTCAGGGACCGTGACCTTGTCTTCCTTGTTGGGCGCGACGGCGTCGAAGTTCGTCCCCGCTGGTGTGGTTCCGCCGCTGCTGCCGCTCGCTGATCCGGTTCCCGGTTCGGCACTTGCGGATTCGTCCGAACACGCGACGAGGGCGCTGCCCGCTCCCACCGCGAGCACTGCCATGCCGCTGCCCCGGAGCATGCCGCGACGAGTCAGTGCCGTGCGTGCGATATCGCGGAAGTATTCGCCGCCCGAGGTGTTGGGGACCTCATGAGAGCACGCGTTTCCGCACTTGTACTGGCAGGTGATCGACGCGCGTGCAGACACGCCGTCGTGTTTGACGAACAAGGCCAAAGGCTTGATAGCCACCGTGAACTCCCGAGATTCGATGTACGGACTTCGGGAACCGTAGAAGCTCTAAGCGAGGGTAAAGGAACGTAAAAATGAACGGCAAAACAACGAGGCGACCCTTACCTGCAATTTACGACGCGTCCCCGCGGGGACGTCGCATGACATTTGTCATCGCCGATCCATGACGGTGTCACCGCAGGTGATGACGCGGTGCACTGTTTTCGTCGCGGACTTCCCGCGAGGCTTGGAGGCATGAGAGAACCACATGAGGGAAGCCTCTTGACGGACCTGATGGACATCGGACCCGCACCCACGATGGGCCGCGAACTTGTTGTGATCGTGGTGAACATCGCGATCATCGGAGGGGTATTCGCGATCATCGGCTCCAATCCGGTGTCCTGGATTCTTGTTGCCGCTCTCGCGGTCTACGCGGGCATTCGATTCACGATCGGACTGCGCAGCTGGAACCGAGAGGAGGCGCAGCGATGAAGGGCGATCCCGTGATCGACGTAGTCGGAATGTCGCGGCGCTACGGCTCCGGCAAGGAGGCGTTCGATGCTGTTCGCAATCTGGATCTGAGTGTTCAGGAAGGCGAGCTGTTCGGCCTCCTCGGAACAAACGGTGCCGGCAAGACATCCACTCTCGAAGTGATTCAGGGCCTTTCACGACCCAGCGCCGGTACGGTGCGCGTTCTGGGAATGGATCCGGTGCGCAACCGCAAGCAGATTCGACCGTCGCTTGGCATCATGCTCCAGAAGGGTGGGCTTCCCCAAGACCTGACTGCTCGTGAGAGTTTGGCGATGTGGGCCGGAACGTGCTCGAATCCGCTTCCCGTCGACGAGGTGCTCGAGCGCGTGGACATGCGTGACCGTGGCGATACCCGCGTGAAGTTCCTCTCGGGCGGTGAAGCGCGCCGACTGGATCTGGCGTGCGCGATCATCGGCCGGACACTCGTACTGTTCCTCGACGAACCGACTACTGGTTTGGATCCCGAAAGTCGTCGTAACACTTGGCAATTGATCGCTGACTTGAAAGCGTCGGGCGTCACCATCATGTTGACGACGCACTATCTCGACGAAGCTGAATCCTTGTGCGACCAATTGGCGATCATGCACCGTGGATCGGTCGTGCGCAGCGGAACCGTGGCGGACGTCGTCGCAGATCATCCCGCCCAGATCAAACTGCACCGCCCAGGCCTTCCGCTCCCAGCGCTGGCCGGCGCCGAGGTGCGCGTCGAAAACGATCTGGTGCTGATCACCACTCGCACCGTCCAGGAGACGCTGACGGAACTGCTGCTGTGGGCGCAGCACAATGATGTCTTGCTGACCGGCTTGGATGCCCGGGCGGCGTCCCTGGAGACAGTATTCCTCTCCATTGCAGACCAATTCGATCATCACGCAACTCTCGAAGGAGCGTCGGCATGAACCGCATCGCAACCCTGTCTCGTTCGGAGTTCACGCTCCTGGGACGAAATCGACTGTTGCTCTTCAATGCAATCGTCCTCCCGCTGATCTTTCCCGTGGGAATGCTGTACCTGTCGCGAGACGGCGGGCTGTCGGACAAGTCGGTGTCGGCAGGCCTCGAGGTATTTGCACTGTTCCTTCTCGTCTTCGTGGTCTTCTACAACCTGCTGTCGGTGTACGCGACGCGCCGTGACGAGTTGGTTCTCAAGCGACTACGGACCGGGGAATGCAGCGACGCCGAGATCCTGGCGGGCCCGGCAGTGCCGTCGTGGGTTCTCACCGCGCTGTTGACGGTGGTCATCGGAATCGCTGTGATGGTTCTGGGCGGTAGTGCTCCGGTCAATCCGGTGCTGGTGCTGGTCGCGGTGATCGGCGGCGCCGCGCTCTTCACGGCGCTGGCGTTGATCACTTCGGCTGTCACGCGAAATGCAGAGGCGGCGCAGATCACCTGCATGCCGATTCTGATTCTGGCGACGGCAGGTATGTCTTCGATCAGGAATGTCGTGCCGGACAACGTTGCTCGCATTCTCGATTTCACTCCGCTGGCCGCAGTAGTCGACCTTCTCAATCTCGGATGGCTGGGGCGGACCACTGGCGAACTGGCTGATCTGGGCGATGCGCCCGGTGCGGCGGCCGGATTTGTCGACACCTTCGGTTCGGCTGGGCAACCGCTGTTGGTCATGCTGGCGTGGATCGTCGGTTCGGTTCTGATCGCGAACGTCCACTTCCGCTGGGAACCGCGTTCGTAGAACTCTGAGAAGGTAGTGGGCATGATCGCGCAGAACTTCGGACGCTGGAATCCGAGACGGACGTGGCGAACCGCGTCGAACGTCGACAAGGTTCGCCTCTACACGCGGCAATCGTTCATCATGGTCGCAGTGGTTTTCGGTGGCTTCGGTGCGGTCACCGAGATCGTTGCGGATCGGTACCTGTCGGGTGTCTTCCTCGGGATCAGTGCCGTTGCGTGCGTCATCGCCGTGTCTCGGATGCCAGATCTGGGTGGAGTCGTGGCCAAGCCCGTCCAGATTCCTCTTGCCGTGATGACGTTGTCGGCGTTCTGCTCGGCGGGAATCGCCTTGGGAAGCAATGCCGAGAACGGCCCGTACTTCTGGCTCGCGGCAATCCTTGTCGTGCCCCTTGCAGGGTTGACGTCGTTGCGCTGGCTGATCGTGGGCTCGGTGGCTGCCGGGGTCGTATTGGGACTGCTTGCGGGTCCGGAAAGCGGCGTGTCCGTCGGAATCGTCGCCGCCTTCATGGGGCTGACCGTCTACATGTCGGTGTGGCTGCTTCGCATGGTCACCGAATTGGACGAGGCTCGCGGAGCTGCCGCTGCCCTGTCCGTCGCCGAGGAGCGGTTGCGATTTTCACGCGATCTCCATGACGTCGTCGGGCGGGCACTGTCTGCAATTGCGGTGAAAAGCGAACTAGCAGCGACACTTTCACGACGCGGCGACGATCGTGCAGCCGCGCAGATGGACGAAGTGCGCGAACTTGCGCAAGATTCTCTCGACGAAGCGCGCGAGTTGGTTCGGGGATACCGGTCCATCGCCTTGGCGTCCGAGTTGGCTGGTGCGCAGTCTCTGCTCGAGGCCGCCGGAATCTCCACCGCGATACGTGGATCGGCAGATCAACTGCCGGTGGAACTGGCCGAGGCCGCCGCGTGGGTCGTCCGTGAAGGCGTGACCAACATTCTCCGGCACTCCAGTGCCGAGAATTGCAGCATCGAGGTGTCCGCGGACGGCGTCGTGATTGCCAACGACGGCGCACGGATCGCAGAGCCGAACAACGGAACCGGCCTGAACGGCTTACGCGAGCGCGTCGGCGCCGTCGGAGGAACTGTCGAAACCGTGCAGGACGAAGATCGCTTCACCCTCACCGCCCACTTTCCGTCCCGAACGAAGGAGTCTCGGTGACCGAGCCGATCAAGGTACTGCTGGCCGACGACGAGAACCTGATCCGCTCGGCTCTGGCCATGATGTTGTCGCTCGAGGACGACATCGTTGTCGTGGCAGAAGCCGAATCCGGCGAGGATGCCGTGATCGCTGCTGCAAAGCATCAACCTCACGTAGCCGTGCTCGACCTTCAGATGGCGGGTATCGACGGCATCGAGACGGCGCAACAGATTGCGCAGACGGTCTCGGGGTGCGTCTCGATCATCGTGACGAGCCACGGGCGTCCTGGGTACTTGAAGAAGGCACTGTCAGCAGGTGTCCGCGGATTTCTACCGAAGACGACGCCTGCGGCGACGCTCGCCGAGGTGGTCCGCAGCGTCCATGCCGGTGGGAGGTACGTCGACCCGTCGTTGGCTGCCGAGGCGATCGGCGCCGGCGACTCACCGCTTACTCCGCGCGAGGCGGACGTACTCGAATACGCGGCCGACGGGGCATCCATCGAGCAGATCGCTTCCCGGGCACACCTGTCTGCGGGTACCACCCGAAACTATTTGTCGTCAGCTGTCACCAAACTCGGTGCGGCCAATCGGCACGAAGCTGCAGTGATCGCCCGCCGGCAGGGGTGGATTTAGGGCCTCCCGTGCGCCTTTCTGGTTGCGGGCACTACCAAAAAGGCGCACAGGGCCGAAGGCCCTGCGATGTCGAGAATCCCCGACTTGCTTCGTCCCTGTAGTGACGTGCGACCAGAATGGGTGGCACCGACACAGAGGAGATTCACGATGGCCAAGTACTTGCTGCTCAAGCACTACCGCGGCGCTCCGGCTGCAGTCAACGACGTGCCGATGGACCAGTGGACACCGGAAGAGATCACGGCCCACGTGAAGTACATGCAGGACTTCGCGGATCGGCTCGAGAAGGCGGGCGAGTTCGTCGACGGTCAGGCTCTCGCTCCTGAGGGCACCTTTGTCCGGTACGACGGTGAGGGTCGCCCGCCGGTCACCGACGGCCCGTTCGCGGAAACCAAGGACCTCATTGCCGGCTGGATGGTGATCGACGTCGACAACTACGACCGAGCCGTCGAATTGGCCGGGGAGCTCTCGGCCGCGCCCGGCGCAGGCGGGAAGCCGATTCACGAATGGCTCGAACTGCGCCCGTTCCTGACCGAGCCGCCGACCATCACGGACTGACGACTCTCATGGACGACGCGTTGCTTCGACGTCTGACTCCGAGCGTGCTCGGCATCCTCGTCCGCCGCGGAGCAGATTTCGCGTCGGCCGAGGACGCCGTGCAAGACGCTCTGCTCGAGGCGGTGAGGGCCTGGCCGGACAACCCGCCGCGGGACCCCAAGGGCTGGCTGGTCACAGTGGCCTGGCGGCGGTTCCTCGACGGGATCCGGTCGGATGCGGCTCGTCGCAAGCGGGAGTTTCTGGTTGACGAGCAGCCAGGCGAGCGGCCGGTCAGCGGGTCGGTGCCGGGCGTGGACGACACACTCCAGCTCTACTTTCTGTGCGCTCACCCGTCGTTGACGCCGTCGTCCGCCGTTGCACTCACGCTGCGCGCTGTCGGCGGGCTGACCACTCGCCAGATTGCGCAGGCCTACCTGGTGCCTGAGGCGACGATGGCTCAGCGCATCAGCCGAGCCAAGCGCACGGTCTCCGGCGTCCGGTTCGAGCAACCCGGCGATGTCGCCACCGTTCTACGTGTCCTTTATCTGGTCTTCAACGAGGGGTACTCCGGCGACGTCGACCTGGCTGCCGAGGCCATCAGGCTCACCCGGCAGCTCGCCGCTGCGATCGATCATCCCGAGGTGGCGGGGTTGCTCGCTCTGATGCTGCTTCATCACGCTCGCCGCGCCGCGCGCACTGCCGCAGACGGCAGCCTGGTTCCGCTTGCCGAGCAGGACCGCGGACGGTGGGACACCGAGACGATCGCGGAAGGGGTCGTGATCCTTCAGGGAGCCCTCGCTCGCGACCGATTGGGCGAGTTCCAAGCCCAGGCCGCGATTGCCGCACTTCATGCCGACGCTCTCACAGCAGACGAGACCGATTGGGTGCAGATCGTGGAGTGGTACGACGAACTCGCAGCCCTGACCGACAGCCCGATCGTCCGGCTCAACCGAGTGGTGGCGGTCGGCGAGGCGGACGGGCCACGCGCCGGCTTGGCAGCTCTTGCAGCGCTGGACGATTCACTTCCACGCCATGCCGCAGTCGAGGCCTATCTCCGTGAACGCGACGGAGACGTGGAGACGGCGGCGAGGTTGTATGCCGATGCAGCGCACAAGGCATCCAACCTCGCCGAACGTGACCATCTGATGCTTCAGGCGTCGAGGATCAACGCCCGTCGATCTCTGAAGCGTCCTGGGTCAGAGAACCTGTGACAGGAACGCCTGCAGTCGATCGGTCTCGGGATCGTCGAAAAGCTGTTCCGGAGTACCGGTTTCGACAACGGCGCCGCGGTCCATGAAGAGCACCTTGTCGGAAACGGAACGCGCGAAGCCCATTTCGTGCGTCACGACGACCATGGTCATACCGGACTTCGCGAGATCGGCCATCAACGCCAGAACACCCTTGACCAGTTCGGGGTCGAGAGCTGACGTCGCCTCGTCGAAGAACATGACCTCGGGCTTCATCGCCAAGGCGCGGGCAATGGCGACGCGCTGCTGCTGACCACCGGAAAGGTTGCCGGGCCGCGAGTCCGCCTTCTCCTTGAGCCCCACCAGATCCAGCTGCTCGAGCGCGAGCGCCCGAGCTTGTTCCTTGGACAACCCCTTGAGCTTGTTCGGCCCGAGCGCGATGTTCTCGGCGACGGTCTTGTGTGGGAACAGGTTGAAGTGCTGGAACACCATGCCGATTCGCTGGCGAAGCTCGTCGGGGTTGTCCTTCAAGACGGACTTCCCGTCGAGCAGCACGTCACCCTGCTCAGGCTCGTGCAGACGGTTCAGCACGCGCAGGAGCGTCGACTTGCCCGAACCGGAGGGCCCGATGACGGTGACGGTGTTTCCGGCGTCGACGTGCAGGTTGACGCCGCGAAGCACCTTGTTTGTGCCGAAGGACAGATGCAGGTCCTTGCCGGTGAGCGATACGGACTTCAGTTCAGAGCTGGTGGTCATGTCCTCAGCCCCTTTCCACGACGATGGCCTGCTCGAGCGGATCCAACGTGCCTGAAGTGTCGGCGCGTCCGGTCCGGAGTCGGTTGTCGATGTAGTTGACGAGGTGCGTCAGCGGGATGGTCAGAGCAAGGTAGAACAAGCCTGCCGCAACGAGCGGGGACAGGCTGCCGGTCTGGGCGTTGAGATCACGTCCGACGGCAAAGAGCTCCCGCTGGGTGACGAGGAGACCGAGGAAGTAGATCAGCGACGAGTCCTTGATCAACGAGATGAACTGGTTCATCAACGCCGGCAGAACGCGTCGTACACCCTGCGGGATGACGACCAGCGACATGGACTTGCGGTAGCTGAAGCCGAGGGCACGTGAAGCCTCGAGCTGCCCGGACTCGACGCTCTGGATACCGGATCTGAAGATCTCACCGATGTACGCCGACGCGAGCAGTGACAGCGCCGCGACACCGAGCCAGTACGGATTGCTTCCGGTGATTCCCTTGACGATCGGTCCGACGCCGAGCCCGATGATCAAGATGATGACGACGGCGGGCAGGCCACGGAAGATGTCGGTGTAGACGCGGGCGGGCCAACGCAGCCAACGGGTTCGCGAGATACCGGCGACAGCGAGCAGCATGCCGAGGATCGTGCCGATGATGCCAGACGCGAGCGCAAGGATCAGGGTGTTGGGAAGACCGGTCTTGAGGAGATCGGGGAATGCCTTCTTGTACAGATCCCAGTCGAAGAACGTGTCCTTGAGCTGTTCGAGCGTCGACTTCGGTTGGTACGACGCAGTATCGCCACCGTCACCGTTTGCTGCGTTTTCCGCGGCAATGGCTGCGAAGTCGGGCAGTTCCGGAGTGGCCGCGGCCTTGGATCCGGGCTTCCAGCCTTCAGGGAGTTGGCGCGGTACCCAGTCGGCGTACAGCTGAGACCAGGTTCCGTCGTCGATGACTGCGTCGAGGCCGGAGTTGAGGGCGTCGATCAGCGGCTGGTTCTCCTTGTTCACCGCCCAGCCGACGAAGTTGTTGACCGAGAAGGTGTTCTGGATGATCGAGGTCGGATCACCCGGAGCGATTGCGCCTTCGGCCTGCTGAGACGGAGCTACCCAGGCGTCGATCTGTCCGGACTTGAGGTTCGCGTACGCCGTGGCGTAGTCGGGAAACTTCACGGGATCGAGCTTGAGCGTGTTCACGACGTAGTCGTCCTGCACGGTTCCCTGCACGACGCCGATGCGCTTTGATGCGTCCAGGTCTCCGAAGCCGGTGATCGGGCTGCCGTTAGGCACGACGAGGGAGAAGTATCCGAAGTCGTAACCGTTGGTGAAGCCGACGGTGTTGCGACGGTCGTCTGTGGTGGTGATGGACGACGAGCCGACGTCGAAGCGTCGACCGGCAACCTGGGCGAGGAGCCCGGCGAACTCGGTGCCGACGAACTCGACCTTCAGGCCCAGCTTGTCCGCGACGGCCTTCAGCAGCTCGTTGTCGTATCCGGTGTACTGATTATCGGAGTTGACGCAGATGCTCGGGGGCGCGTCACCGAGCGTGCCGACCGTGATGACCCCGGGTTTGATCAAGTTCAGCTTCGAGGTGTCGATCCGATCGACCGGGGTGACGGTGGCCGTGGTGTAGCGGTCTTCGGCGCCCGCACCCGCTGCCGCATCCAGATTGGTGGGGGCCGCGGTTGCGGCTCCCACTCCCGGAGGTGCACACAGGTCTGTGGGGGCTGCCGACGAATCCGAACCACTCGAGCACGATGACAGAGTCAGCGCCAGGAGGGCAGTGAGGAGCAGTGCCACCACCAGGCGGATCTTCGCTGCGACGGAAGAAAACATGCGAGCAGCGTAAACCTAAGGGTAGCCATTTCTCCGTGTAGAACTGTTGACAGTTTTCGGACAAGCGGCCGCTGCGCTGCGGGCATGCCTTCAAATCAGCGTGATTTTAAGTATCGCCAGGTCGGAGAATCCCGTCTCGAAGAGAACGGAGTTACCGAACCGGTGCGAGTTCGACGCCCGCCGGCGGTACCAGGCGGCGCAGTGTCCCGTCGAAGCCGGTGACGTAGAGCGCCCAGCCGTCGCCGTCCCGGCCGATACGCACTGAACTCGGCCCGGTCCACCCACCCGACAGACCCGAAGCGACGACGCAGGACTTCCCGGTCTCGGGATCTACACGATAGATCGCGCCCTCGAGGTGAGCAGCGACGTAGAGCATCCCATCCCGCGACACGGTCAGATCGTCGAGACCGGGTACCGGGCTCGGGACGGTTGCGACAACGGCCCACGCATCAGGGGTATCCACAGGGACTCGAATGATCTGACCTGTGAACAGATCATCGGTGTACACGGCTCGATGATCCGGACTGAGCGCGAGCCCCTCCGAACGTGGCACTGCGGCCCAATTGGGTACGACGGTTCGGGAGTCATGTTGATAGCGCGACACGCCCTTCGACGGGCCGCCCTCCGTTCCGACCCACGTCGTCAGAAGATCGCCGTCGGGAAGTCGGAGCAAGCCGTTGCCCGCGAAGTCGACGGGTGCGGACAGCTGATCCGTCGTGGTGTCCAGTTGCCACAGCTTGCCGTCCTGTCTGGTGAGGAAGGACAGCCTCGAACCGTCGAGCTGCAAACCGCCAGGAGCAGCAATGCCGTCGAGGACGGTTCGTACCTGTCCTTCGGCGTCGACGTGATAGATCTTCGACTCGCCGGAGAGGTAGAACCCGCCGTTGTCATCGGTCTCGAGGTTTTCGAGCTGTTCCAACCCCTGGGCTACGGTCTCGACCTGCCAATCGCCGCACATCGGCGCGGTTGTCCAGGTGGCTTCCGCCGGCGTCACCGCGGCAGCGGTCCCGGCTGCGATTGCCGCGACGATCAACAACGCCCGAGTTCGGTTGCGTGATAGCCCCATTGCGCACAACTTACGGCAAATCGGACCAATATCAAACGGTCTGGTCGGTATAGCCGACGCCCAGGGGGTCGCTCCAGGTGGTCCACACGTCTGGCCCGAGTTCGATCTCGGCTGTGGTGAGTAGACACGCGTCGAGTTCTCGGTGCAGTCGAGACGGGTCGATGGATTGGCCGATGAAGACGAGTTCTTGTCGGCAGTCACCGACAGGTTCTTCCCACTTGTCGAGGATTCCGTCGCGACGGTAGTCGTCGGCCGGCCACTCGTCACGGGGTAGAAACTTCCACCAACGGCCGACGTATCCGTGGCGAATGAGATGACCGGCCTGAGAAATACTCCCGATCTCGGTGAACCGGCCGGCATTCCAGTAGTAGCCCTTGGCCCGAAGTAACTTTCCGTTGGTCCACTCGCTGCTCAGGAAGTCATGCAGGCGTTGTGGGTGGAAGGGCGCGCGCTCGCGGTACACCACCGAACCGATTCCGTACTCCTCGGTTTCGGGGGTGTGTTCACCTTGGAGTTCTTGTAGCCATCCAGGGGCCTGAGCAGCTTTCTCGAGCGAGAACAAGCCGGTATCGAGAATCGTGTCGAGTGGGATACGGCCGAGAGTCATCGGAACTATCGCAGCAATTGCGTTCAAAGATCGTAGGACCGCGGTCAATTCGACCAGGTGCTGGTGCGAGACGAGATCGGCCTTGCTCACCAGGATGACATCGGCAAATTCGATCTGATCGACAAGCAGATCCGCGATGTCTCGTTCATCTTCCGGGGCATCGGCTTCGACGCGACCCCCAGCCGTGTAGTCGCGCAGAAAACTGTTGCCGTCGACGACTGTGACCATGGTGTCGAGTCGGGCGACGTCGGCCAGGGCATGGCCGTCGGTATCGATGAAGGTGAACGTCTCCGCGACGGGCAGCGGTTCGGAGATGCCCGAAGATTCGATGAGAAGGTAGTCGAATCGGCCATCGGCGGCCAAGGCGCTTATCTCGGAAAGAAGATCCTCTCGCAGAGTGCAGCAGATGCAGCCGTTGGTCATCTCGACCAGTTTCTCCTCGGAGCGACTGAGCGAGATCTCACGCTCGACTTCTGCACTGTCGATGTTGATTTCGCTCATGTCGTTGACGATCACCGCAACCCGGCGGCCCTCCCGATTGCGCAGGATCTCGTTGAGTAGCGTCGTCTTCCCGGCGCCCAGGAAACCTGACAGCACCGTGACCGGAAGTCGTGTGTCGACCATGATTTCCAGTGTCCTTCCGAATGAGTGAATCGTTGTGATCAGGCGGCGGTCACGCGAACCGCTGCGATCGCGTGACCGCCGCCTGGAATGCTGGAAGATCAGGCCGCAGGCTCGAGGTAACCCTCGAAGAGGTCGACAACGACGCTTCCGCCGTCGGTGTCGCTGCCGAACAATT
Organism: Rhodococcus sp. UFZ-B548; assembly: GCF_903819475.1. Lineage (NCBI taxonomy): Bacteria > Bacillati > Actinomycetota > Actinomycetes > Mycobacteriales > Nocardiaceae > Rhodococcus > Rhodococcus sp. UFZ-B548. Next base: position 49,397 of record NZ_CAIJDS010000014.1, on the reverse strand, counting down.
CCTCCGCAGCGAACGTCACGTGGTAGGTGGGTTCTTCGCCGGCGTCGTTGCGGCCGTGACCGATTGCATCGGGGAACGGCCACTTCTCGGTGGTCCGGTGAGCGATGGTCCCCACCCGTCCTCGGCAGTAAGCAGGCATTCGAATATGCCCGGGAACGTATTCGTCTCGCACACGTACTCGCTGACCGACCTCGAAGGTGGTTGTGTCGATGCGAGCCGGTCGGCCTTCGGATTCGCTTGGCCGTGAGAGTGGGAACGGTCCTCCTGCAAGGCTTTCGAGCTCTTCCTGCGTCAGGATTCCCTTTTCGACCATCAGCGCCGCGACGCCGATGACGTACCGCTCGTAGTACGGGGTCATCATGTAGTGGCGGGGCTCCATCCGCTCGACCACGTATCGAACTTCGTCGACGCTGAAGGCCCCGAGTTCGGCGACACCGGCGAACATCAGGCTGTACGGCAGGTGTTCCCACTCGGCGTGGAAGGTGGGGCCGATGTCGGCGTTGACGGTATGCGGGACTTTGCCGAAGCCTTGAACTCCGGCAAGATCGTGTACTCCATCCATGGTGTGCTTCTTTCTTGTCGGGGTGGTCAGACGGTGGGGACCTGCGGGACTGCGACGCCGATCAGGCAGTCCTTGGTGACGATTTCCTGCAGTTGTTCCTGGCTCCAGCCTTCGGTGCCTGCGGGACGTTGCGGTAGGACCATGTACCGAGTTTCGGCGGTGGTGTCGTAGACGCGGATCTCGACGTCCGACGCGATCTCGGTTCCCATCTCGGAGAGAACCTTCCGTGGCTCGCGGACCACGCGTGCACGGTACTCGAAACTCTTGTACCAGGTCGGCGGCAGACCGAGGATGGGCCACGCGGTGCATGAACACAGCGAGCACACGATCACGTTCTTGAGGGTCGGGGTGTCTTCGACTGCCACGATGTATTCGCCCTGGGGGCCCAGATATCCGTACTGGGCAACCGCGGCGGTACCGTCGGTGAGAAGCAGCTGCCGGAAATCGGGGTCGGTCCAAGCCCGCGCGACCAATTCCGCTCCGCGCCTTGGACTGAAGTCCTCCTCGAAGGTCTTCTTCCATCCCTCGACGTAACCGTCGGGTACCAATCCCTTACCGTCGAGTGCGCGGAACAGGGCCCACGCGCGATCGGAGACCGGCGCCTGGGCCGGTGCGGCGTTCTCCGTTGTGTGGTCGATCGTTACTGACATCTGGTTCACCTTTTCTATGCGGGCTGATCATGTGTGAATCGGTGGAATTTGTTGTGCAAGTGCGGATACAGGATTAGGTGAGGCTGAGTTGTGGTGCAGAGTCGGAGATGCGGTCGGCAGGCGTCGGAAACGCGCCGCGAAGCTTTTCGAATGCGCGCCCGACCCGGAGGACCGTCGCATCGTCGAAGGTCTTGCCGGTGATCATCATTCCGACCGGAAGCCCGTTTACCAGGCCGGTCGGAACGGACAGGGACGGATGTCCGGTCACGTCGAATGGTGCCGTGTTGGCGATCATCCCGAGAGCCTTCGTGATGAAGGTTGCACGATCCACGTCCTTCGCCGGCAATTCGGATGCGACGTAGGGCAGTGTGGGCATCACCAGGACGTCGAATTGTCTCAAGGCAGTGTCGTAGGCGGCGCGGGCGAGCGGTACGAGGTTCCGGGCTTTGCCGTAGCTCGCGCCGCCGAGGGCGGTGATGCCGTGGTGGCCGGTCAGGGCCACTAGTTTGACGGTTTCGGACAGAGCGTCGGCGTGCTGAATGCGTCGAGAAGCAAAGTGTGCCATCAGTTCCGGATCGTACAAACCTTCGGCGTTCATGCCGTATCCGTTGCCGTCCAACATCTGGTAGGCACCACCGTCCGTGGCGATCACGTTCCAGATGTGGAAAGCATGCAGGTGCCACGGGATGTTTACTTCCTCTACCGTGCAACCGATTTCGGTCAGACTGTGTGCCGCTGCGCGGACTGCGTCGTCGACCTCGGGCTGTGAGACCGCGTGCCCGAAACCTTCTCGAACGATCCCGATTCGCAGACCATCCACATCGGAGTCGAGGGTGGACAGATAGTCACCTGCTTCGACGCTGTCGGCTTGGCGTGGGTCGTTACCGTCGCGACCGGCGATGACCGAGAGCATCAGTGCGGCATCGTGGACCGTGCGTGTGATCGGGCCGAGATGGTCGATTGTCCGCTCGATGGGAAATGCACCGGTATACGGGACGAGCCCGAACGTCGGCTTGTGTCCGACGACGCCGCAGAATGCCGCCGGGATCCGGATCGATCCGCCTTGATCCCCGCCGATGGCAAAATCGACGTCCCCGTTTGCAACGAGAGCTGCACTGCCACCGGATGATCCACCTGCTTCACGCTGTGGGTCCCATGGATTGCGGACCGGTCCGCTTGCCGGTGTGAAGCTCGAACCGGAGAAACACAGGTCCTCACACACAGCTTTGCCTGCGACGGTTGCACCGGCCGCCAGTAGTCGAGTGACCACAGTCGCGTCGCGAGACGGAGTGAATCCCTCTACCGTCCGAGACCCGTTCATCATCGGAACTCCGGCCACGGTCACGTTGTCCTTTATCGCCACGCGTCGGCCGGTCAGGACGCCGTCCGACGTCGGCGGGATGCTTGTGGTCACATACCAAGCGCTCAAAGGATTTTCGTTCGCAGTTGGCACCGCATGCTCGCGTGACGTGGTCGGCGAGGTTGCCTCGTCGGCGTACAACTGGTCGACGACGTCGTAGGAGCCCAGTGCTCCGTCGATCAGTGCCGGCCACTCGAGCCGGGCTGATTGGTCGAGAGTGATGCCGTAATGCCTTGCAGCGGTGTCTATTGCATTGTCGTCAGGTCGGATTGTCGCCATGAGAAGTGTGCTCCTGATGTGATCGGCTTCACTTGTCTTTCAGACTAGGGCCGGATCAGTAATTGCGTCAATAGGTATCGACATATTGACTCGTTAAGTTCGGGTTACGCGCGCTCAGAGAGAGCGGGGGTACAGACGCCCATGGCGTGATTCAGCGATCAGAATCGGCCGATGCAGTGGAACGCCGGTGTCCGTCGAGCTTTTCGACGTTGTGACAAGCTGCCGAAGTACTGTTTCCGGATCGCCCGCCGATGTTCGTTCGACTGCGCGTGCGTAAGCGACGATCGCTTCGTACGTTGTCTCCGACAGAGAGCTGAGCGGAGGCAGGAGTTCGTTCGAGCTTGCGCTGTATCGCTTTTCGAGGTCGTGCTCGCCGGCTGCGGATTGAAAGTAGCCGAATGCCGCCCAGACTCCGTCGGCATCGGAATTGCCGATGAGCTGCTGAGTGGCCTCGTCGAGGACCAGCGCGAACGTCCGCGTGGTGGCCCGCAGTCCGTGCTGGGCGCATTGCCGTTCGAAGAAGACCTCGTCATGGCCCACCAGGGTGGAAAGAATCAGTTCCGCCCCGGAGTCGACTATCGACTCGATGATCCGTGAGAAGTCGGTTGTTCCCAACGGTACGTAGACTTCGCCGGCCACCGAACCTGTGGATTCGGCGATCACACGCCGAGCCGCCCAATGTGCTCCGAACGACCACGAATACTGCTGACCGACCAGGAACCAAGTGCGAGAACCGGTCTCGGACATCATTGCGGGTATGCCCGCTCGCGTCTGGTCGAGTGGCCGCTCACCCAATCGAAGGATCCCCGGACGCGATCGACCTCCTTCGTTGAGAACTGTGTGTACCAACAACACACCGGTGTTTTGCAACGCAGATGCGGCGGCGTTGAAGGTCGACGACGTCACGCACGCAAAAATGGCGCGACATCCGCTTTTCACCAATCGCAGTGCGGTCGCCGCTCCGGCCGCCGAGTCGGAAGCGTCATCGCCGATCACCAAGTCGACGAGAACGCCGCCGACACCGCCGTCGGCATTGATCTCTTCGACCGCCAGGGCAGCGAGTGTTTCTGTGGCCTGGGCGAATACAGCCGCCGAGCCGGATTTGCTGACCAGCAGTCCGATCCGATGTCGGTCGGAGCGCGGAGGTTCGGGTGGAGCGAATCCGCGCTTGTTGGCAAGCCAGGAAATGCCGTCCTGATCGAGGCTGGACTCGAGAACGATTCGGGTGCCGGTGCCGTCGGGAAAGAACCGGATCGTCAGACGGCCGCGCCACGGTTGGTGGTGCACGATCACGACCGATCGGCCCCGCTTCACGCCGGCGACGTACCCCAACAGAGTGATCGGCATTCCGGCTACATCTGCGCGTGCGCCGTTGCCGACGGGAAGGGAGATGGCGACGGCGGCCCCGACCGTCAGTTGCTCACATTCGAGTTCGACAGTTGCCCCGTTTCGAAGCGCTCGAAGGCTGACCCTGGCGGGTCCGTCGTCACGATCTGTGCCGTTACGGAGAGACCTGGCACGTTCTACTTCCTGCCTGAAATAGATGCTGGGGCTCAAACAGGGCCTCAAGCCCGGCGACGCACCGAAGCCGCGTCGGAATCCTCAGTCGCCGTGGTCGGCAACTCGGAGGCGTTCGAACCTGCTTCCAGCGCTCGCCCGAGGACGTCGCGCAGGAACTGGAGTGCATCGTTGGCGGGCCCAGACGGATCGATCGAAAACAAGCGATGACGTCCTTGACGGCGTTCGACGATAACTCCGGACAGCCGCAGCGCCTTGAGATGTGTGGATACCGTGGTGCGACCGACCGTCGAAATTTGATCGCTGATGAAGCCTGCGTTGCATTCGCCGTGGGTAGCCAGAGTGTCGAGAATCTGTCGGCGCACCTGGTCGGCCAGCACAGCAAACGCCAACTCTTCGTTTCGTTGAGTAGTCACTGTGTGCTGTCCGCGCTTCCTCGATGGCCTCTACTGAGATATGTCGACACTCGTCAACATATCTCGAGTTGCCTCCGAGGGAAAGAACGTGGCCGAAGTTTTCCGGCGGCTTCGGTCAGTGCGCGGCGGTGGTCACCGCGTCGCGCAGCATCCCGGTCCCGGGATGGCAGTTGATGTACTCGTACAGCTGATCGGCGGCATCGAATACCGAGACCTCATGGTAGAGACGTAATTTCGACAGGCCCTCGGCGACCCGGAAGAACGTCGTGAAGATCCGCAGATGGGTCGGGTGAGATTCCGACCACCGCTCGAGTTGGTCGAGTGAGGCCCAGTGACCGATGTTGTAGCTCAGGTCGAGGAAGTTTCCGTCGATGTCGATATTGCGTACGAAACGGTTGCTGTAGCACCCGACGGCCGGGCCGTTGTCGCGGAGGAAGTCCATGCCCGATTGAAGAGTCGGCAGGATTTCGTCGAGGTAGAGGCTGCGCTCGTCTGCTTCCGCGTCGGCCCAGTCCTGCCCGGATCTGATCAGTGCGATGTTGTCGTGTCCCCGCACTACTACCCGCCCACCTGCGGCGGGGTCACCGGCGACGACCCGTAGTTCGCCCGAGGCCTGCATCCAGTCGGTCTGAGAGATCGGAAAGCGCTCGCGCATCGAACCCCAGTAGCCGTGCTCGTTGATCTCGCCGCTGACACCGTCCATGACTGCTCCCACTCCGGGGAGATCGTCCTGGAACGCGTAGAGCGTTTCGAATTGTTCGGCTCTCGGGGCCACGATCTCCCGGAAGAACCCCAATCCGTCGGACAAGCGGTCCTCGGACTCCCACCAGGAGGCCACCGGAGCTGATGTGCTCCAACGATGTTGGGAAGAAACATCTTTCCAGTACCCGACCACGATCAGATTCTCGTAGCCCTGGTTGTCGATGTGGTGGGTCAGATCGTGGTGTGCCGGTCCGTCCGGCAAGTCGAAGCCGGCGACGATATCCCGCATGGACTGCAGTGCTGCCGAGCGCTGATCCTCGCCGCGGAACTGCACGCCGAGATAGCCCATCGCGACCTGGTGCAATGTGTCGTCCGCACGCCCGACCCACATGGGAAATGGTGGCGAATAGGTATCCGGAACGCGCCTGGTCAGCGTGCGCGGGCATTGAAGATGTTCACCGATTGCAGATTCCATGAGTGCTCCCTGTGATGTAGGTGGCCGGATCGGGTGCCTGGCACTTGGCAACGCCGTGCCGAAAATCTACGCCCGCGAGGCCGAGCAAACTTGGCCGTCAGCGCCCGATACTTGGCCTACCGCGCCGAGAATTGTGGATAGGCGTCGGCGACAGAACGTTTTGAACATCATGTTGAATGGGTAAGTGTCCGAGGATGTTACAGATCAGCGGGCAGTACTTGTGGGGGCCACTGCTTGCGACCGGTATTGCCGCGGGCTGATCCCGAACTCCGCCTTGAATGCGCGACTGAAGGCGGCCAGGTCGGTGAATCCCCAGCGGTGAGAAATCTGGGTCAGCGACCGCTCTACGCCGTGGCGTTGCACGATCTCACGACGGCAACCGTCGAGTCGACGGCTGCGAATCGAACGCGACACCGTTGTGCCGTGTTCGGCGAAGGCTCGGTGCAACTGGCGAATGGAGACTTTGACTGATCCCGCGATGTCCACCGGAGACAGGGCCGGGTCAGCGAGGCGGGCGTCTATGGCCGACAGAGCGGATTCGTACAGGCCAGTTCGCCGGGAGACGATCGGACGCGCGGTTGCGTGAAGAACCGACTTGACCAGGCTGCCGATCTCGTTGACGACTTCCTCCTCGTCTCCGCTCGCGTCGGACGTCATGCGGACGGAGGCAAGATCGTGAAGAAAGCGACCCAGCAGGCCACTCAGGCCCGCGTGTCCGTCGAAGGCAATGGCTGTCAAGCTCGTGACCTCCGCGTCGCTGAGGGACAGGTATGACCGTGGCCAGGTGAACACCTCGAGTCCCCAGATGCCGTCGTGTGCGTGTCCCTCGATCTGCCAATCGAAGGGGCGCGTGGTGTCGTACAGGACGTAGTCGCCACGTCGCAGGACGCATTCGCGGTCGTCTTGCCGCACTACCGCGCCACCGCGGCGGATCATGCCAATTTGCAGATAGTCCGCACCGTCACTCTTGATCAGGCTGCTGCTACGGACTATTCGTTGTTCCATCGATTGAACTGCGGACACCCGAACGTGTGCGAGTTGGGCCGAGTGCACGGCCCCGCTGAATCCATCGCCGTCTTCGATATCGGATACGTCGAGCGCGACAAAATGCTCACGCAACAAATCTGCCCAGTCGCCCGTGAGAGTCGTGCGTGTGGGCAGGGAGAAGCCGGATCGCGCGAGCATTGCAGGGCGCCTCCTCGCAGAAAAGCCGAAGTTCTCGGCTGCTCGATGTTCAGAGAGTAATCCCGCACATCGGACATGTCGATAGGAGTCGACATGTCATCACGTCGGGAGAAATTGTTTGCCATACAAACAACGCCGAGTTATTGTTTGTCATACAAACAAGTAGGAGTTCGTGATGGTCACCGAGTCAGTTCCCGCAGCGCGCGCGACGCGTGAGTCGGGCAAGCAGACGCGCATGGCACTGTTCAACGCTGCAACCGAGCTCTTCCTCGAACATGGCGACAGCGTGTCCATCGCGCATATCTGCACCGCCGCCGGCGCCCATCCCAACCAGGTGACCTACTACTACGGCTCAAAAGAGAAGCTCTTCGTCGAGGTGGCGTGTGCAGCCGTTCTGCGCGCAGGCAAGCGTGCCGAGGTCGATGCCGCCGACGCCGACACCGTGGGCGACTACACCGAGAAGCTGGTCGGATCACTCCTCGGCTCGGGCGCTCCCAGTGTCGAACTGTTCGTGGAAGCGATGATGATGACGGGTCGCCGTGGTGAACTCCGCGATCTGATCTCCGAGACGCTTCGCACTCTGCATTCCTCGGGTGAAACAGCCCTCCTCCGTACCTTGATCCGCACCGGCTGGCAGCTGCGCGCGGGCATCGACGTCGAATCCAAGGCCTTCTGGTCTTCGATCTTCGGCCTCGTCATTCAGAAAACTGCCACCGGCGAGAGCTTCGGTTACTCCCTCGAGGAGGCGGTCGCCGTCATCTTCGCCACTCTCCAGATACCCGACGCCGTACTCAACAGCTCGATGGAATGAACTCTCTTCGAGCGTGATTCTCCGACAAGGACTTCGATGAACATCGTTCGCGTATTCGACAGCAATGTCACCAAGACCCCGGACAAACCCTTCCTGATATTCGACGGTCACGATCACACGTACTCCCAGGTTCAGGACGGAAGTCGACGCGCCGCAGGCTATTTGCAGTCGCTGGGCGTGCAGCCGGGCGACCGCGTCGCGCTGATGTGTTACAACACTCCGGGATTCGTGTACGCGATGCTCGGTGCCTGGCGCTTGGGCGCCGTCGTGGTCCCCATCAACCACAAGATGCAGACTCCGGAAGTTGCCTACGTGCTGGGACACGCGAAGGTGTCGGTGTGCGTCTTCGACGGTGAGTTGGCGCCGGTTGTCGGTCGACTGGAGACAACGGCCAAGCTGATCAGCACGGACTCTGTCGCAGACGGTTTCGACTTCTTCGACGACGCCATCACCCGCCAGGAGGGCGTTGACGGTATCGACATCGACGAGAACGATCCGGCTGAAATCCTCTACACCTCGGGGACTACCGGCTCACCCAAGGGCTGCGTCCACAGCCACCGTAACGTCGTCGGTGTTGCCGTCACCGCGGCCCTCGCCGTGTCGACGACTCGGGACGAGCGCCTGCTCATGGCCGTCCCGATCTGGCACGCTTCCCCGCTCAACAACTGGTTCATGTCCACGCTCTACATGGGCGGAACCGTCGTGCTGCTGCGCGAGTACCATCCCGTCAAATTCCTGGAAACTGTTCAGGAACAACGTATTACCCTCTGCTTCGGCCCGCCGGTCATCTACACCACTGCACTCAACCTCGTGCCGAACTTTGCCGACTACAACCTCGGTAGCGTTCGTGCGTGGTTGTACGGCGGCGGACCGATCGGCGCGGATGTCGCTCGGCGACTGGTGGAGTCGTACGGCACCACCGAATTCCGGCAGGTCTACGGCATGACCGAGACCGGGCCGGTGGGCACTGTGCTGTACCCCGAGGAGCAGTTGAGCAAGGCGGGCTCGATCGGCCGCGTCGCGTTGGCCGGCGTCGACCTGCGCCTGGTTGCCGATGACGGCACCGACGCGGAGCCCGATCAGATCGGTGAGATCTGGCTGCGTGCCGACACCGTCATGCAGGGTTACCTCGACGACCCCACTGCCACGAAGGCTGCTTTTGCCGACGGAGGTTGGTATCGCACCGGCGATCTGGCGCGCAAGGATGCGGACGGTTACCTCTTCATCGTCGACCGCGCGAAGGACATGATCATCACGGGCGGTGAGAACGTCTACTCCAAGGAGGTCGAGGACGTGATCTCCGGCCACCCGGACGTCGTCGACGTCGCCGTTGTCGGAAAACCCAACGAAGAATGGGGCGAGACCGTCGTCGCACACGTCGTCTGGCGTGAACCGGATGTCATCAGCGCCGACGACATCAAGGACTACCTCTCGGACAAGTTGGCGCGCTACAAGATTCCGCGTGAAGTGGTGTTCGCGACCATACTTCCGCGTACACCGACCGGCAAGATCCAGAAGCACCTCATCCGCGCAGCGAGCTGAAAGGCCTGTCATGACTGATATTTCCGAGAAGACCGTCACCCACCCGGCTCCGCATCGCACCCATGCAGTGCTCAACCAGTCGGTACCGCGCACGGACGTCAACGAGTTCCAGCTCGATACGGTCCTGGCCGAAGGCGTCGCGCGCCACGACGCCGATTGGGCCACAAGCGAACTCACCGATATTGGTGAACTGGTTGGCAGTGCTGGATTCCAGCACGACGCCGAGCTGGCCAACACGGTGATCCCCGAATTGAAGACCTTCGATCGCTGGGGAAACCGCATCGACGAGGTCGAATACCATCCGTCGTATCACCGGATCATCTCTGCTGCCGTTGCGCACGGTGCGCACACCTCTGCCTGGGCTGACCCGAAGCCGGGTGCCAACGTGGCTCGGGCCGCGGCATTCATGCTCTTCTCCCAGGTCGAACCGGGCCACGCGTGCCCGATCTCCATGACGCACGCCGTGATCCCCTCGCTCGAGCTGCAACCGGACGTGGCCGCTCTCTGGACGCCGCGAGCCCTGTCTCGGAGTTACACCCCCGAGTTGGATGCTCCCGGAAAGGCATCCGCGATATTCGGAATGTCGATGACGGAAAAGCAGGGCGGCTCCGACGTGCGAGCCAACACGACCATCGCCAAGCCGGCCGGACGTGGCGGCCCGGGTGCGGACTACCTGCTCACCGGACACAAGTGGTTCTGCTCCGCGCCGATGTCCGACGCCTTCCTGGTTCTCGCTCAGGCCGAAGGCGCTGCCGGCGAGGGACTTTCCTGCTTCCTTCTCCCCCGCATCCTGCCCGACGGCACACGCAACGTCTTCCGTATCCAGCGTCTGAAGAACAAGCTGGGCAACAAGTCCAACGCGTCGTCCGAGATCGAACTCGACGGCACCGTCGGCACCATGATCGGCGAACCGGGTCGTGGCGTGCGGACCATCATCGAAATGGTGTCCCAGACGCGACTCGACTGCATCCTCGGCAGCACGGCAGGTATGCGTCAGTCGGTCGCCGAAGCGGTGTGGCATGCACGGCACCGCAGCGCTTTCGGTGCCGTCCTGGCAGATCAGCCGGCGATGACGTCGGTGCTTGCCGATCTGGCTCTCGAATCCGAAGCCGCCACCATCACCGCACTGCGATTGGCTCGCGCGCAGGACGAGGACGCGGACGAGCAGGAAAAGGCGTTCCGCCGACTCGCGACGGCTGTTGCGAAGTACTGGATCTGCAAGCGCGGCCCGCACCACTCCTACGAGGCACTCGAGTGCCTGGGCGGCAACGGCTACACCGAGGACTTCCCGCTTGCCCGTCGCTACCGTGAGCAGCCCGTCATGGCCGTGTGGGAGGGGTCGGGCAACGTCATCGCGCTCGATGTCCTGCGCGCTATGACCCGTGAACCCGATTCCGTTGCCGCCTTCGACCACGAGGTCAACCTCGCTCGCGGCAACAACCCGGTCCTCGATCATCACCTCGATCGGGTACGACGCCAACTCGGTGAGCTCGCCACGATGGCACCCGCCGACGCTCAGTTCCGCGCTCGGACCGTCGTCGAGGCTATGGCGTTGGCGCTGCAGGCTTCGCTCATGGTGCGCCACTCCCCGGCCGCTTCGTCCGATGCGTTCATTGCCGCTCGCCTCGGCGCCGACCGTGGTCACGAGTACGGAACTCTGCCTGTGGGAACAGATTTCGCCGGAATTCTCGCGAGAGCCTAAGGCTGCTCCCTCAGTACCCTGGTGACGGTGTGTACTGCCGGCGTCGGATTGTTGGGCCGCCATGCCATCGCGATTTTCAGCGTGGGCGTGGCCCCGGCGATCGGCAGGTACACGACCCCGTCCATGGACAGATGCGCCGTCGACTCCACGACGACGGCGATCCCGACCCCCGCTCCGACCATGGCCAACAGGCTGTACGGATCGGGGGCTTCGTGCGCGACGGTGGGCGTGAAACCTGTTGTGGCGCAAACGGACAACGTCGCATCGCGCACCACCGAGCCGTGCTCGGCGGGATACATCACGAATCGCTCGGTTGCCAGGTCTTCCGGTGACACCGAGTCCCTGGTACTGAGGTGATGCCTGGCCGGGACCGCGACCATCAAGGTTTCCTCGCGCACAGTGTGAGTCTCGAATCCGCGCGGAATGGGCAGGCCGACTATGCCCATGTCGAGTGTTCCGCGTCGGAGAGCGTCGAGCACCTCACCCGAGTACATCTGCGGCCGTAGGTCCAGTTCGATTCCCGGATAGGAGTCGGCCAGCGATCGTGTGAGGGCCGACAGCACCGTGTAGCCGCCCGTTCCGTCGAAACCCACCGTGACACGGCCTGTTTCCCCGGTTGACGCCGCCGATGCGATATCTCGTACGACGGCGATCTGCGCTTCGATGATTCGTGCGGGCGTGACCAAGGCCTCGCCGGCTGCGGTCAATTGCACTGATCTGGTGGTCCGGACAAACAGGTCGGTGCCGAGTTCGCGCTCGAGCGCCCGAATGGTCTGGCTGAGCGGGGACTGCCCGATGTGGAGGCGCTCGGCGGCCCGGCCGAAATGAAGTTCGTCGGCGACTGCGAGAAACGCGCGCAGCTGACGCAATTCCATGTCGCTCCTCCCGGGTTTCATTATGTGGTTCTTCCACATAAAAGAGTCGAACTAAGTCTTGGACTCTACATGGATTTCGGACGATAGTGATTCACGCCTCACATTGCATCCCTTGGTGATGCCCGACGCGAGAATCAGGGAGAACCGTGGATCAACACCCAGGTCAAGACACCAATCCGCCTGAATACAACACCAAACAGGCACGCAAGGCCGGAATCACGGCGTTTGTCGGAACGACTATCGAGTGGTTCGACTTCTACATCTACGGAACCGCATCTGCCTTGGTGCTCGGCCCGCTGTTCTTCCCGGATGCGTCGCCGGCGGTGGGAACACTCGCAGCCTTCGCGACTTTTGCCGTGGGATTCGTGGCTCGTCCTGTCGGCGGAGTGGTGTTCGGTCATTTCGGAGACAAGTTCGGTCGCAAGAACGCCGTGATCATCACCCTCGCGCTCATGGGGTTGGGAACTGTCGGTGTCGGTCTCCTCCCTACGTACTCCCAGATCGGGATCTGGGCACCGATACTGCTTGTGGCACTGCGTGTTCTCCAGGGCATTGCCATGGGCGGCGAATGGGGTGGCGCCGTATTGATCGCCACCGAGTTCGCTCCCCCGAAGAAAAAGGTGCTCTACGGTGCGTTTGCGCAGCAGGGTTCACCGGTCGGCAACCTGCTCGCGACGCTGGCCTTCCTCGGCCTGACGTTGATGTCGGATTCCGTGTTCGAGTCGTGGGGTTGGCGTCTGCCGTTCCTCGGATCCGCAGCTTTGGTGATCGTCGCTCTCTACATCAGGTTGCACATCTCCGAGACACCCGAGATGAAGAAGGCTGTTGCGGCACAGGAACGTACACGGATGCCGCTGGTCGAAGTGTTGCGTTCGCATCCCGTCGAACTTGCTCTCGGCGTCGGCGCTGTGGTTGCCGGTGTTGCCATCACGTACGTCAAGACAACCTTTGCGCTCTCCTGGGCGACAACGGATCTCGGCTTCGAGCGCAGTGACTTTCTCCTCGTGATCACCGTGGCACTGGTAGCCCAGGCGCTCGTACAGCCTTTCGGTGCTGTGCTGGCCACGCGGATCGATCCGTCGAAAGCGGTCCGTTGGATGCTGCTTCCGGAGATCGTGCTCCTACCACTGATGTTCGTGCTGGTTCAGACGGGCTCCGTGCCCTTGGCGATTCTGGGTATGGTCCTCGCGACGGCGCCTCACGCAATGTATTACGCCGCGTTGGCCGGCATCCTGGCGCAGGTTTTCCCCACCAATGTTCGGTATACCGGCATCTCTCTGTCGTACCAATTGTCGACAGCCGTATTTGCCGGAACGGCCCCGATGGTCAGCCAGTATCTGCTGACGCGAACCAACTCGATCTGGCCGGTCGTCGCTCTAGGGCTTGTGTATGTCGTTCTCTCCCTTGTCTGTATGACGGCTTTGTTGCGCAGGAGTGCGCTGCACGCGCAAGGGCCGGATTCGACGAGCTCCTCGAACATGACCGATGTTTCCACCCTGAAAGGCGTTGACCACTGATGAACTTTGCACACACCGACCCCGCTCTGACAGCGATAGTGGACAGATGGACCGCCGGGGCGGACCGAGAGACGTTGAACGGATTGCTCGACCGACTGGGCCGAGATGCCGCCGGCCGCTTGTCCGAGCTTGCCGACATCGCAGACAAGAACCCGCCGGTGCTGCAGCAATTCGACAAGGCCGGTGACCGCGTCGACCGGATTTCCTATCACCCGGCCTACCTGGAACTGTGCCGGGCGGCGTACAACGAGTACGGCCTGTCCGCGATGTCGCACCGAAAAGGGTTGCACGGATGGGACTCCGTGCATCCGCCACTCGCGAAGTACCTCGCGTCGTACATCTTCGTGCAGGCAGAGTTCGGGCTGGCCTGCCCGGTGTCGATGACAGATGCTGCCGCGCGGACCCTGCGTATGTTCGGTGATCCGGCCGTGTTCTCGCCCTGGATCGACGCGTTGACGTCGACGGACCCCGAGCAGGCGAAGACGGGTGCGATGTTCATGACCGAGATTCAGGCAGGCACCGACATCGCCTGCACCGAAACACGCGCCGAGCGCGACGGTGACGGATGGGTTCTGACGGGCAAGAAGTGGTTCGCCTCCAACCCGGATGCCGATGTGATCATCACCCTCGCGAGATTCCCGGGCGGACAGGATGGTTCGACGCGTGGAGTCGGAATGTTCATGGTGCCCAAGACCTTGGGATCCGGCGAGCGCAACAACCTCACGATCGATCGTCTCAAGGACAAGCTGGGTACGCGTTCCATGCCGAGCGGCGAGGTGACGCTGAACCGCGCGCACGCACTCCAGGTCGGCGAACTCGATCGAGGATTCCGCCAGATGGCGGAGATGGTCAACACGTCTCGCCTGTCCAATGCGATGCGTTCGAGCGCTCTCATGCGCCGAGCAGTCCGCGAAGCCGTCGAGCATTCGAAGAGCCGAGTCGTGTTCGGTAAGAAGCTCTTCGACCAGCCGCTGATGCGGGCGACGCTTCTTCCCCTTGCACTCGATGCCGAGGCTTCGCTGGCCCTGGTCGCGTACAGCGCACAGTGTCTTCAGGCAGCAGACGGCGGCGACGAACAGGCGCGCGCACTGATCAGGGTACTGACACCGATCGCCAAACACTTTGTCTGCAAACGCGCGCGGGTGGTCACCGGCGAGGCCATGGAGGTGCGCGGAGGAAACGGCTACATCGAGGAATGGGCCAACGCGCGACTAGTGCGGGATGCCCACTTGGGCTCGATCTGGGAGGGCTCGAGCAATGTCATTGCGCTGGACGTACTTCGGTGCCTACGCAAGTTCAACTCGCACCGCACGGTCGCGGAAGCGATGACGGACATCTTGTCCACCGTCGGACTGGATTGCGAAGCCGGGGCCGGAGTTCTGTTGCGGCGCTGGGAGGAACTGGTAGAGGAAGGAGATCGTCTGATCTCCGGATCTGACGATGCCGCCCAGGCCGCCAGCGCAAAGTATGCCGACGAGCTCGCTCGTACCGTCATGGCGACCCTGCTTTTCGATCTTGCGGATCACGGCATCCGACACGGTAATGGGTACCGGTCACTGCTGGTGGCGAATTCCTACCTGGCCGGTCTTGTGGGGAAGGTGCCGTCGGCTGCGCTCGGCAATCTCGACGTGATCACCGACGGCGGTGACGTCGAGCTGGATGATGCACGTGACGTCGTAGCCGAGTTCCTCTCTGTAGCAGGTGGTCATCGGTGAACTCGCCAACAGGCCCCACACCCCTCGCCGGTGTCCGTGTTCTGGATCTGTCGAAGATCCTTGCCGGGCCGTACGCAACCATGTCGCTTGCCGATCTCGGTGCCGACGTCACCAAGATCGAACACCCTGAAGGCGGCGACCCCACGCGTTCGTGGGGGCCTCCCTTCGTCGGGGTAGATGCCGCCTACTACCTCGCGATCAACCGCGGTAAGAAGTCGGTCACGATCGACCTCAAGTCCACCGAAGGACAGGAGATCATCCACCGCATGCTCGAAGAGACCGATGTAGTCGTGGAGAACTTCAAGCCGGGCAGCGGATTACAGAAGATCTTCGACTACCAGGCGCTGTCCGAGCGATACCCGCATCTGATCACCCTGCACATCTCTGCCTTCGGTGAAGAAGGACCGCTGCGCGACGAACCGGGGTACGACATGATCGCGCAGGCCGCGGGTGGGCTCATGTCGCTCACCGGTGAACCGGGTGGTGCTCCGATGAAATCCGGGTTTGCGTTGGGAGACTTGGGCGCAGCGCTTTTCGGACTGGTCGGTGTCCTGGCCGCATTGGTCGAGCGAGGCCGGACCGGGCGCGGACAGTACGTGACCACGTCGCTGTACGAGTGCCAACTCGCGATGCACGTGAACTGGGCGACCAGTTACTTCGCCATCGGTGAGCGCCCGACTGCGTTGGGCTCCGGTCATCCGAATCTTGCTCCGTATCAAGCATTTCCTGCCAGCGACGGGTACTTCGTCATCGCTGTCGGCAACGACGGGATGTGGGCGTCGCTGTGCGAGGCCATCGGAAGGAGTGAACTGGTCACCGATCCGCGTTTTGCCCACAACCGCGACAGAGTGGAGAACCGCGAGAGTCTGGAACGAGAACTCACCAGCGCCTTCGCATCGGAGACCGTCGAACACTGGTGCGCTCTTCTCGCCGAACGCGCCGTACCGGTCTCTCCGATCCGGCATCTCGACGAGATCTACTCCGATCCCCACACTGCCGCGCTCGGCATGGTCGGAACCGTCGACCATCCGACGCTCGGACCGTTGAAGCAAGTGGCCTTTCCGGTCAACTTCTCCGGCCAGAGGCCACGTCTGACGTCGGCGCCGCCCGTTCTCGGCGCCGACAACGACGCAGTCCTTGGTACCGCTCAGGCCAGCCCGCTCAACGCAGGCGGCGTGTTGTCGTCGCGCCAACCGATGGCCTCGGCAAGCGTCGTGAGGTCGTAGTCCGGTCCGCTGACGCCGACGGTGAAGAGCGAGACACCGTCGGCGACCAGGTCAGCAGCATTCTCGAGCCCAGGCCACGGAACCGAGTGCTCTACTTCCAGCGGGTTCCGGCCTACGTCGGCGCAGTGGTCGGAGAGGATGTCTGACTTGCGCAGGTGTGTTTCACGGTCACCGAAGCTGTGCCAGACGTCGGCGTATTCAGCGACCAGGCGCAGGGTCTTCTTTTCGCCGCCACCCCCGATGAGGACCGGGATGTTGCGCGTCGGCGGCGGGTTGCCCTTCGCCAGGCGGCCCGTGATGCGGGGGAGGTATTCGCCCAGCAGTTTCAGCCGTGAACCGGGAGTGCCGAAGTCGTATCCGAACTGGTCGTAGTCCTTCTCGAACCAGCCGGCACCGATGCCGAGGATCAGGCGTCCGCCGCTGATGTGGTCGACGGTTCGCGCCATGTCGGCTAGCAGATCCGGATTGCGGTAGCCACCACCGGTGACCAGGGCGCCGATTTCGACGCGTTCGGTCTGCTCGGCCCAGGCGCCGAGCATGGTCCAGCATTCGAAGTGGGCGCCGTCGGGATCGCCGGTCAACGGGTAGAAGTGGTCCCAGTTGAAGACGATGTCCACCCCGGCGTCCTCGGACCGCAAGACGGCGTCGCGTATCAACCCGTAATTGGGTGCGTGCTGGGGTTGGAGTTGAACACCGATGCGTACCGGACGAGTCATGCCACGCTCCTGACGAGAGGAATGGTTGTCTTCTCCCATCATGGCCGGGTGTGCGCGGTACCGCTACCGCCGCCGTCGGTGACGGGTATGCCCGCTCTTGTACCCACCCCTTTTCGAGCGAACGGTACTTTCGGCGCCTTAGATCGACTGAACATGCCGTTCGCTCAAAAAGGGGGGCGGGCAAAAACAGGGGGGCGGGCAAAAACAGGGGGGGCGGGCAGGCAAAAAGGGGGGGGCGGGCAGAAACTGGGGGCGGGCAAGAACAGGGGTGGTCTGCCCACAGCAGACAGGCGGGGCCGCGGCACCGCCGCGCCGGTAGGAATGGATTCATGACTACTGAAGCGCCCACCGATACCGGGTACCGTGACCTGTTGACAGACAGGCTCTTCCGACAGCGAACGATTCTGCTCACCGGCGAGGTCAACGACGCCATGGCCGAACGTGTGTGTTCGGAACTGGTGCTCCTCGCCACCACGGACCCCAAGCGCGACATCGTGCTGTACATCAATTCACCCGGCGGATCGGTGTTTGCCGGCCTGGCCATCTACGACACGATGAAGCTCATCCCCAACGACGTCGTGACGGTCGCGATGGGCTTCGCGGCCAGCATGGGCCAGGTGCTTCTCTGCTCCGGCACCCACGGCAAGCGAATCAGCCTGGCGCACAGCCGCATCATGATGCACCAACCTTCGGCGGGTATCGGTGGCACTGCGGTGGACATTGCGATCCAGGCCGAGAGCCTCGAGCTGATGAAGCGTCAATCGCAGGAAATCCTCGCCGCCGAAACGGGCCGGACCGTCGAAGAGATCGAGACCGACAGCGATCGGGATCGCTGGTTCACCGCCGAGCAGGCGCGCGAGTACGGAATCGTCGACCGCGTCGTGACGTCCTTCGCCGAGATCGCACCGCAAGCCACCTTCCCCAAGATCGGATTGTGACGTCATGTCCCAGTACACGATTCCCAGTGTCATCGAGCGAACACCAACGGGTGAGCGATCTTTCGACATCTTCAGCAGGCTGCTCAACGAACGCATCGTCTTTCTCGGCACAGAGATCGACGACGGCGTCGCCAATGTCGTGATGGCTCAGATGCTGCATCTGCAGGCCGACAACCCGGATCGCGAAATCGGTTTGTACATCAACTCTCCCGGCGGTTCCACCACGGCGATGCTCGCGATCTATGACACCATGCAGTTCTTGAAGCCGACGATTTCGACGTACTGCATGGGTCAAGCGGCTTCGGCTGCTGCAGTGCTTCTGGCCGCAGGCACTCCGGGCCATCGGCATGTTCTTGCCCATTCGCGGGTGCTGCTGCATCAACCGTCGACGCAAGGTAGCGGCACCATCTCGGACCTCGCGCTTCAAGCAGCCGAGATCCTGAGAATCCGGGAGCAGACCGAGGCGATTCTGAGTAAGCACACCGGTCAGAGCGTCGAGCGGCTCCGCAAGGACACCGATCGCGACAGGATCTTCACTGCCGACGACGCTATCTCCTACGGACTGGCTGACACCCTCATCGAAGGGAACTGATCAGGCTGCCATCAGGACGGGACCGGAGATCGGGGCGGGAGAATGTCCGAAGGTGAGGGAGTTGAGCGCAACGATCCTGTTGCCCGCTCGGAACAGCAGGTGCTCGAGCGGCATCCCGAGCGCTTCGCAGATGGCGCGCAGAATTTCCGACGACGGTTCCTTCTTGCCCCGTTCGATCTCGGAGAGGTACTGCTTCGACATCCCGACCTTTGCGGCTACGTCGTCGAGAGTTCGGTCCTGATCGCGTCGGACCTCCCTCAGCACTCGTCCGTAGGCTTCACGAATCAGCGGGGGTTTGCGCACGGCGACAGCCGGATCGGGGAGGTCCGACTCACCCTTGACCAGGACCAGTCTGCGCGGCGCATCCATAGGCCGAGTATTCCAGCCGACCGGTTCGCACACCACCCGGTTCACCGAGGGCTGACATCTAGTCCGTTCGAACACCACCGGCAAGAAACATCGCTCGAAGAACGAAGGTCGCCTCGGGTCCGATGATCTCACCGACCAGGCTCGTATAGCGGTCGACGAACTCGGGCCCGTGGGAGGCCTCGTCGGAAGTGGGGTCGCCGAGGTGGTGCGCAAGTTCGTGCAAGACAACGAATTCGCGTAGCGCCCACCGGCCGTCACGGTCGTCCGGGACGGCGATGACGTCGTTCGAGTAGTGAGCGGCGGCATTGCCGGCGCGGGAGCGTACGGACACCGAAACGGTTGCGCGAGGCCAGGTCGCGAGTACCCAGTTCAGCCCGAGTAGCTGATCGCAGTACGCCTGGACCGACTCCACGGAACCGAATTTGCGCTCGACCGGCAACGTGATGGTGGAACCCATGACCTCGACGCTCCGAAGTCCGCGCTCGTCGGCGCGATCGAACATGGTGCGCACCAACGTCTCTGCCTCGTAAACGGCGCTCCGCTGCGTATCCCTCACGAGTCGAGCTGCCCGCGCACCCCGCCGATCTCCGGAAGGTTTCCCAGACGTGCGGAGCGCGCCGCCCGATCACCCGCCCGTCGAGCATGCGAGGAATGCCCGGCACTCGCGCGGCCACCGCCCCGCCACGTCCCACGTGCCTGGGAGTTGGACGAGTAGTAGTCCTTGAGCTCGATTTCCTTGTTGCGCAGCACGAGTGCGGTTTCCGAAGACGACGTGGCAGATTCTGCGATCGCCGCCTTCTCCGTCTCCTGCTTCGTCTCGGCCAACCGAGCACCGATCCGGGACGCGTACGCCATCTGGAAGTTCAGGCGCGCCGTCACTCCGGCCACCGGCTTGCGGACCTGCGTGTTGACGCGTCGTCGTCCACGAGTTTCGACGACGGTCCGCACGGATGTTTCGCCGCGGTACGCCCCGGAGCGCACGTACGCGTCGGAGTCACGGACCATCTGGAAGAGCAGGCTCGAGTACAGCGCTTCGCACACGTCGATGTCACCGGCGAAGCCGTAGGCGTAGATGACGGCCGACGTCTGCGCGATGTCGCACTGTACGTCGTTGGCAGCGGCGATCGCGATGAACAACTGGGCGTACGTTCGCAGCCCGCGCTTGCCCGGTTCGCCGATGGTGATGAGCCGCTGAGTGGGTGTCGCACGTTTTTCCGAGGACGCGGTGTGCGCCCGCGCGACCGCCAGGTCGATCGCGGAACCGGTGGCCAACCGCTGCGCGGCGGCCATGAAGGCTTCACCTTCGTGCGGATTGTCGGTGGACTCCGCTTGGCGAAGCAGCGCACCGATGCGGGTCAGCATCTTCTCCGAACTCACCGTGAAAGACTACGCTCGCGCGCCGACACGGACGTTTATGCTGCTAGCGCACACGCTCACCCTCAACTTGGATCGTCCGGCACGTTCCTGCCGGTAGAAGGGATCAACCCCGTCATGGCTTCAGTGACTTTCGAGAGCACCACCTGCCTGTTCCCCGGATCGAACACCCCGGCAGTGGACAAGCTCGACCTCGAGATCGAGGACGGCGAGTTCCTCGTCCTCGTCGGACCATCCGGCTGCGGAAAGTCGACCACCCTGCGCATGCTCGCCGGGCTCGAAGACGTCCACAGCGGGCGCATCCTCATCGGCGACCGCGACGTCACCGGTCAGGAACCGAAAGAGCGCGACATCGCGATGGTCTTCCAGAACTACGCGCTGTACCCGCACATGTCGGTGGCCGAGAACATGGGTTTTGCGCTCAAGCTCGCCGGAACCAACAAGACGGAGATCCGCGCCCGCGTCGAAGAGGTCGCGAAGATGCTCGATCTCGAGCCGTACCTCGACCGCAAGCCCAAGGCGCTGTCCGGTGGTCAGCGTCAGCGAGTGGCGATGGGCCGCGCCATCGTCCGCCAGCCGCAGGTCTTCCTCATGGACGAGCCCCTCTCGAACCTCGACGCGAAACTCCGTGTTCAGACACGCACGCAGATCGCTCAGCTGCAACGACGCCTCGCGACGACGATGGTCTACGTGACCCACGACCAGGTCGAGGCCATGACGATGGGTGACCGCGTCGCAGTCCTCGAAAAGGGAATCCTGCAGCAGTGCGCCTCGCCGCGCGAGCTCTACAACAAGCCGAAGAACGTCTTCGTCGCCGGCTTCATGGGTTCACCCGCGATGAACCTGTTCACCCTCCCCGTCGTCGACGGCGGCGTCGCATTCGGTGACGGGATCGTTCCGGTTCCGCGCGAGACGATGAACGGTGTCGTCGAAACCGAGGTTGTTCTGGGTATTCGCCCCGAGCACCTCGAGATCGCCGCCGAAGGCCTGCCGATGGAGGTCGACGTCGTCGAGGAACTCGGTTCCGACGCCTACGTCTACGGACGCACCACGATCGGCGGACGGTTGCAGCAGATCGTTTCGCGTGGTGACTGGCGCAACCCGCCGCAGAAGGGCGAGCGAGTCAACCTGCGCGTCGACCCTGAGAAGGTGCACATTTTTGCCACCACCGACGGGCGTCGCCTGGGTTAGGCGGACCTGTCAAACGACACATGACCGATTCAGGTTCGGCGTAATACCCACAAGTAGGGGTGTCTCGTGCCACAGTAGGGGCCGATGCCGGGAGCCGGCACCCATGGCGCATGCCGTGAGCCGGCTCTCGGTGACCGTCTATTTGTCATACACATACGGGGAGCGAATCCATGGTTCTGAACTCGAAGGCGATGCGCCGCGCTGCAATTGCAGCCACGGCAGCGTCCATGCTGGTACTGGCAGGCTGCTCGTCCGATTCGGACAAGGACAGCGGAACCAGCACCACGGCCGCATCCGGGGGATCGTCCTCGAGCGAAGGCCGCGGACCCATCACGATCGTCGAGGGGCAGGATGCCCTGAACGAGGCGCTCGAAAACATCATCACCGACTGGAATGCGGAGCATCCGGACGAGAAGGTCACGCTCAAGCCGCTGGCCAAGGAAGCCAACGCGCAGGTCGACGACATCACCCAGCGCATGCAGGCCAAGAGCGACGAGTACGACCTCATCGGCGTCGACGTCGTCAACACCGCTCAGTTCGCCGCAAACGGCTGGCTGCTGCCGCTCGAGGGTGACCTCGCGATCGACGAGTCCGGCCTCCTGCCGTCGACCGTCGCGTCGGGCACCTACAACGGCAAGCTCTACGCAGCGCCGAAGAACACCAACGCCGCGTTCCTGTACTACCGCAAGGACCTCGTCGAGAAGGCTCCCACCACGTGGGCCGAGCTCAAGGAAAACTGCCCGAAGGCTGTCGAAGCCGGCATCTCCTGCTACATCGGTCAGTTCAAGAACTACGAGGGCCTGACGGTCAACACCACCGAGATCACCAACGCTTTCGACGGCCCGTGGGTCGGCCCGGACGGACTCACCCCGGCCATCGACGACAAGACGAAGGCAGGCGTTCAGTCGATCGTCGACAACTTCGCCGACAACACCATCCCGCAGGAAGCACTGACCTACTCCGAGGGCGAGTCGCAGACCGCGTTCGGTGACGGCAAGGCACTCTTCATGCGCACGTGGTCCGGCTTCTCGGTCGACGGTGAGAAGACCTCGGTTGCCGGCAAGTACGGCTACACCGTTCTTCCGGGTGTCGACGGACCGGGCGCTTCGACCGTCGGCGGCTACAACGTCGGCATCAGCGCGTACTCCGACGCGCCGGCAACGGCTCGTGACTTCCTCGAGTTCATGCAGACCAAGAAGTCGCAGACGTACTTCACCGAGGTCGGCGGCGCACCCGTCCTCTCGGCTGTCTACGACGACCCGGCAGTGCTCGCTCAGTTCCCGTACTTCGCGACCCTGAAGGAAGCACTCGCTACCGCTCAGCCGCGCCCCGTCACGCCGTACTACACGCAGGTGTCGAAGTCGATCTCCGACAACACCTACGCTGCTATTCGCGGCGAGAAGACCGTCGAGCAGGCTTTGGCGGACACCAAGGCCGGCATCGAAACCGCCGGTAACTGATCTACCAGGAGCAATAAGCAATGGCAGAACCGCAGGATCCTTCCGCGGCTGTGCCTACCAACCCCACGGTCGGGGCCGGTTCAACCGGTCCCGACCGTTCGGGCGTTGGTGGGAGACACCGTGCACCGGAACCGCTAGAAGAGCCGTCGGCATCCGAGGCAGCAGGGACATCCCTGACCAAGGTTCTGCCTGACCTTGCAGCTACTCCACCCCCACCGACCTCGCCCCCGCCTGCGTCGGCCGACAAGCCGAAGAAGCGTCGACGAGTTCCGGTGTGGGCGTTCGTCGCACCGTCGCTGATCGTTCTCGCCGTCATCATTCTGTATCCGCTCGGACGAGCGATCTGGATGTCGATGCACAGCGACGGCAAGAAGCTCGACCCCGAGACCGGCATGTTCGTCACCGGTCAGTTCACGTGGTTCGAGAACTACAAGAACTGGATCACCCAGTCCTGCAACACCGCCAACGGCTCGATTCCCTGCCCGCCCGGCACGCTCGGATCGCAGTTCTGGCAGTCGATCGGAAATACGTTCGGCTTCACCGTCGTCACCGTTCTGCTCGAGACGGTGATCGGTCTGTCGATGGCGCTGATCATGGCCAAGACGTTCCGCGGCCGCGGTTTGCTCCGCGCTTCCGTGCTGATTCCCTGGGCCATCCCCACCGCCGTCACCGCGAAGCTCTGGTTCTTCATCTTCGCCAACGACGGCATTGCCAACAAGATCCTCGGCACCAACATCCTGTGGACGGCGGATCCCTGGCCGGCACGATTCGCGATCGTCGTCGCCGACGTCTGGAAGACCGCGCCGTTCATGGCGTTGCTGATTCTCGCGGGTCTGCAGATGATTCCCGCCGACGTCTACGAGGCCGCCAAGGTCGACGGCGCGACGGCCTGGCAGCGATTCCGCATGATCACGCTTCCGCTGGTCAAGCCCGCACTCATGGTGGCGGTGCTCTTCCGCACGATGGACGCGCTGCGCATGTACGACCTGCCCGCGATCATGATGGGATCCAATCCCGCCACCTCCACCATCTCGGTTCTGGTGGTCGATCAGATGCGCGTCGGCGCCAATTCGGCGTCGGCACTGTCCACCATCACGTTCCTCATCATCTTCGCTGTGGCCTTCATCCTGGTCCGATTCCTCGGAGCCAATGCGGTCAGCACGCAGGAAAAGCAGCGGAAGGGGGAGCCGGTATGAACAAGGCACTACGCGGCAAGATCGGCACCTACATCGGCGTCGTACTGATCATCGTGTGGGGACTCGCTCCCTGCTACTGGATGATTGTGACGGCGTTGCGCGACCCGGCGGACACGTTCTCGACGTCGCTGTGGCCCACAAATCTCACGCTGTCCAACTTCACCGCGGCGCTCGATCCCGACGCGAAGGTGAACTTCACCCGGGCACTGATGAACAGCCTCATCATCGCGGGTGCGACCACGCTGATCGCCTTGGTCATCGGCGTGTTCACGGCGTACGCGCTCTCGCGATTCGATTTTCGTGGCAAATACTTCGTCACCGGAATCATCCTCGGCGCGTCCATGTTTCCGGTCGTCGCCCTCGTGACCCCGCTGTTCCAGTTGTTCACCGACATCGGCTGGATCGGCAGCTACAAAGCGCTGATCATCCCGAACATCTCGTTCGTGCTGCCGCTGACGGTCTACACGCTGACGTCGTTCTTCTCCGAACTTCCGTGGGAGCTCGAAGAAGCGGCGCGTATCGACGGCGCCACCCGTGGCCAGGCGTTCCGTCTGATCATGCTGCCGCTCGCCGCGCCGGCACTGTTCACCACCGCGATTTTGGCTTTCATCGCAACGGTCAACGAGTACCTGCTCTCGCTGCAACTCTCTAGTGACAAAACCGCGCCCGTCACGGTGGCGATGGCCAAATTCTCCGGAACCGACCCATTCGTCACGCCGTACACCTCGATCATGGCCGGCGGAACCCTTGTGATGATCCCGCTGGTCATCATGGTTCTCATCTTCCAGCGACGCATCATCGCCGGTCTGACCGCAGGCGGCGTCAAGTCGTGATGCGCGCCTGCGCGCGGTTTCGATGAGGCGGGCTTCGCGCGCCCAGCGCATGGAGCTGATCGCCGGCTTCATCTCGGTCTTCGCCCTCATGGCGTTGATCGGCGCTGTGGTCGCGATCGTCAAGGGCGACCCCGGCGTGATGCCGTCTTTGGTGCTGCTCGGTTGCGTCGTCGCTCTCGGGCTGGCGTTCCGCGGATATCGGAACGCGGTCCGAGCAGAACGTCGCGAGTAGCCAGCCCGGTAGGGTGACATTTCGGTATCGCAGTTGCCGGGAGTTATCTGATCGAGATATCACCCTGGTGGAATGGTGCCGGTAAGTCCGGATCCACGACCGGGAGTGTTGAGTGAGTCCATCGAACAGATCGAGTGCGACGGGTGGCGATCAGTCGTCGGCTCGATCGGGCAAGTCGGCTAATTCCCCACGGTCGAGCAAGTCGGCCAAGCCGGAGAAGAAGCAGCGCTCCAAGTGGCGGTACGTCCGGCGGACAATCTACGTACTCGTACTCCTGATGGTCATCGTGCCTGCGTCGGTTTTTGCTGTCGCGTACAGCCGGACCGATGTCCCGCGCCCCTCGGACATGCAGACCAATCAGGTGTCCACCATCTACATGGCCGACGGCACGACCGTGCTCGGCAAGGTGGTGCCGGCGGAGGGAAACCGCACCGAGGTCGCGTTGTCGGCCATCCCGATTCACGTCCGCGATTCGGTGCTCTCGGCGGAGGATCGCAACTTCTATACCAACCCCGGCTTCTCGATCTCCGGATTTGCTCGCGCTGCCCGAGACAACGTGATGGGCAAGGAAAGCGCCGGCGGTGGCTCGACGATCACTCAGCAATACGTGAAGAACGTCTTGGTCGGTGACAAGCGCAGTATCGACAGGAAGCTGCGTGAGCTTGTCATCTCCGCCAAGATGGCGCGCGAATGGTCCAAGGACGACATTCTTGCCGCGTATCTCAACACCATCTACTTCGGTCGCGGTGCCTACGGCATCGCCGCCGCGTCGAACGCGTACTTCGACAAGCCGGTCAGTGAGCTGAGCGTCGAGGAAGGCGCAGTTCTCGCTTCCGTCATCCAGAGCCCGTCGTTCCTGGACCCCGAGACCAATCTGTCCGCGCTGCAAGCGCGCTGGGACTACGTTCTCAACGGCATGGTGGAACTGGGCAGCCTGACCAAGACGGATCGCGACGCGATGCAGTTCCCGGCTGTCGCCCCCGCCAATCGGCCGACCGATCTGAACCAGGCGCCCGGACCCGAAGGCCACATCAAGACTCAGGTACTCAAGGAACTGGCCGAGGCCGGTATCAGCGACCAGACGCTGAACACCGCTGGTCTGCAAATCACGACAACCATCGACCCGGTTGCGCAGGAAGCTGCGCTTGGCGCCGTCAAGCGGAATCTCGACGGTGAACCGGAAGACCTGCGGACCGCAGTAGTGTCCATCGACCCCAAGACCGGTGGCGTCGACGCCTATTACGGCGGTGACGACGGAGCGGGATTCGACTACGCCCAGGCGCCGCTGCAGACCGGTTCAGCGTTCAAGGTCTTCGGCCTGGTCGCAGCATTGATGGAAGACATTCCGCTGTCCGCACGGTTCGACAGTTCACCGCTCACGATCAACGGTGTGACCATCGGAAACGTCGGCGGCGAAACCTGTGGTCGATGCACCATCGCCGAGGCACTCAAGCGTTCGCTGAACACCAGCTTCTACCGGTTGATGCTCTCGATGGAGAACGGTGCCCAGAAGATCGCTGACGCCGCCCATCTGGCCGGCATCCCCGAACAGATTCCCGGACTCGACTACCCGACGCTCACACAGGAGGGTGGCCCGCCGGAGAACGGAATCGTGCTCGGCCAGTATCAGTCTCGTGTTATCGACATGGCGTCCGCGTATGCGACGCTCGCCAACTCCGGTGTGTACCAGCAGCCGCACTACATCCAGAAGGTCGTGACGGCCGAAGGTGAAGTCCTGCTCGATCGTCCGGTCTCTCCCGGTGAGCGTCGTCTCGATGCTGCCGTTGCCGACAACATCACGCAGGCAATGCTGCCTATCGCGTCGTACTCGAACGGTCACGCGCTCGCCGGTGGACGCCCGTCTGCTGCCAAGACCGGCACCGCGCAGTTGGGTGACACGGGGCAGAACAAGGATGCGTGGATGGTCGGTTACACGCCGTCGCTGTCCACCGCGGTGTGGATCGGAACTTCCGACGCTCAGGCCATCACCAACTCCTACGGTGGTTTGATCTACGGCTCCGGAGTGCCTGCGGATATTTGGAAGAGCACGATGGACGGCGCGTTGAAGGGTTCCGACTGGGAGAGCTTCCCGTGGCCCGATCCCATCGGCGGGCAGGCCGGCGTTCCCGCCAACTCCGGTGTGACCTCGGGTGACGGGACGGGCACGCCCACGACGGGCGCGGCCGCTCCCCCAGCACCCATCGAGGTGCCCGGCCTGCCGCCGATCGAAGTGCCGCAGCTTCCCCAGTTGCCGCGTCAGATCGAGATCTTGCCTGGCATCGTCATCCCGCTACCGGGCTGACACAGCGCTCGATTTCCGGCTCTCAGGCCTGATCGTCGAAGAGGCCGAGCTGGGTCGGCGCTGCATCCTTGGAGGGAAGCACGACGACGCGCAGTCCGCGCCTGAGGTTGCGGATCGCGTGCGTCCACGCGCGCTTTTCGCCCGCACACAGGTCGGTGTCGTCGTCCTTGCGCCGGATGGACTCGGTCAACGCCTCGTGCCACGCCGTCTCCTGCTCCTGGCTGATCCTCAGGTAGTCGAGAATGGTGTCGCGGTCGTGCTCACAGATCACGGCAACCTCTTCGGCGCTGAGCTCGCCCGTTCCGTCGGCGTCGAGTTCGAGGAGCGCCATGAGTGCCGGAGGAAATTCGTGGCACTCGTGTGACTCGTATTCGGCACCGGGATCTTCGTGCTCGGAGGCCATCCCGTCGTTGAAGGCGGTGTCTCCGGTAGCGCGAATGGGTTGCCCGCCCAGTTCTTCGGCGAGTTCGTCGGATGCTTCGGCCAATTCGGCGAACGAGCGCAGAGCCCGCAGGAGGTGCTCGGCGACGAAGGGTGCGCCGTCTACGCGGACCACGCCCAGCACACTCTGCTCGACGAGAATGAGTTTGATGGTCGGCCACTGCCGATTGAGCTGGGCGAGAACAACAGCAGCGTTATCGACGTTCTCCACCGAATGCACGACCCGCGAGAACACCTCCACGTACTCGTCGTCCTCGAGGACACGAACATAGGTGACCTGCTCACCGCGGACGAGCGGGATGTCGCCGTCGTCGTCACGCTTGGGTGGATGGCCGAGAAGGCGTTCGACGGCCCCGTCGACCAGGATCCGCAGCATGTCACCCGAACCCGAGGGAGCGTGCGACGGCGTCGTGGCGAACGCCGGCGTCGACTCGCGTCCACTGGTGCTGGCACGCAGGAACGACGGGTGCGCAATGCTCCACATCTCGCGGAAGACACGCAACACCTTTGTCACCAGTTCCTCGGGACGAGTGCGGTCGACGTCGATGTAGAAGGACATGGACCCGTTGCCCTCGGGCTCGTGCTCGCACAGATCGGGAGCGCTGAACCCCATGTCGAGCAGTGCGGAGTGATCTTCCGGTTCGAGCATCCGCAGTGGATGCAGAAACCTGTTGGAAGGGACTTCACAGCGCACGGAGGTCTGATTCCACGCGAAGAACTGGATGCACGCGGGTGCGTCGGCCAGTTCGTCCATGCTGTCGTAATGCGACTCCACCACGAGAGTGTCGTCGTCCTCCATCACGGAGATGTAGCGAGCGAGATGAGTCTCGAAAGTAGTCCAGGCACTCAGGATTTCCAGATCGAAAGTATTGTCCGACATCGTCGCTCCTCTGGTCCGGGGGGGCGCATGGGGCCCTACCGACGACTCGCCGAAACCCCTGCTTTTCAAACCCCGCCTACGACGGTAGTCCCGGGGTCCGACAGTGACAGCGTTCGTAGGATCCGAAGTGACGATGTTCGTAGTCAGGGGATTATCTTCCGAGCCTGCAGATTGGCGAAGATGTCGAGGAACATCGCTTCGGTGTCGACGTGGCGGTGAAATCCGAACCGCCGAGCTTTCGATCCGTCAGCGAAAAAGTCGTAGTCCCATCCGAATACGAAGTCACCGAACCCCCAGGACGAGACATCGGAATACGGGGTCCGAGCAAGTTGGTGTTCCTCGACGAGTTCATCCCACACCGACTCCTTGTCCGCCATTGCGACATCGAGGGACATCGGGAGCGGAGGTGCGACGTCCATGTCGAAGAAGGCTGCGATCTTCGGCCACATCTCCTGCCAGCGAAACAGGTCGCCGTTGTTGATGTTGAACGCCTGATTTGCGCACTCGGTATTGGTCGCGGCCCAGACCGTTGCCTCGGCCAGGAGTCCGGCGTCGGTCATCTCGATCAAGCTGGTGTACGCGCCGGGTTTGCCGGGGAATCGGAGTGGGACACCCAGTTTCTTCGAGATGGTCGCGTAGACGGCGATGACCATCGCGAGGTTCATCGGGTTGCCCAACGCGAATCCGGAGACGACCGAGGGTCTGATCGCCGACCACGTCCACGACTTGCCGAGCTGCCTGCGTTCGAGGAACTGCTGTTGGTCGACGTTGAACTCGGGTGACATGTGCGGTGGATCGCTCTCGCGGGCCGGAGTTTTGAACGGTCCGAGATGTGCCCCGTAAACCTTGTAGCCCTGCATCAGGCTGACGTGCTCGAGTCCGCCGGCAACGGGTTCGATGGCGTCGAGAGTGTTGACCAGCATCGCCAAGTTGGGCGGAACCAGCTCGGCCCATGTCGGGCGGTCTTGATAGGCGGCGTAAAAGACGTGGGTGACGTCGTCCAGTCCGCTCAGTGCCGCTGCAGTCCGGGAAGGATCGAGCAGGTCGACTGCGATGTGTTCGACCCGGTCGGTGTTCGTGCCGCCTCGGCGCGAGAGTCCGATGATCTTCCATTCGTCGGTTGATTCGAGGTGATCGATCAAGTTCCCACCGATCACACCTCGGGCTCCGACCACGAGTGCGACTTTATTGTGATGCACCATTTCAGCCTCCCATTGGAATATCGCGATGTTGCGATATAGGGAGTGAACCATATATATCGGCATTTCGCGATCTAGCGGTATGATCTCGAGCATGGAAGACGCAACAACCGAGTGGGAAACGGCGTTCAAGGCGCTGGCCAACCCGATGCGTGTACAAATCCTGCAGTGGTTGAAAGACCCCGGGAGCTTTCCCCCTCAGCTCGAGCCTGCCGAGGAGGTCGGAGTGTGCCTCAAGCACATACAAGCGAGGGCGAAGGTGTCGCAATCGACTGCGTCTCAGTACATGGCCGCACTCCAGGCCGCGGATCTGGTCACCACCACACGAATCGGCCAGTGGAGGCATTACAAACGAAACGAGCAACAGATCGAGAAGCTTGCTGCATTCATCAGGCAGGGCTTGTAGGTACCAGCACCTGACCGATCCCTCCGGAACCGCGGACGTTGTGGCAAAACCTCACATCGCCGGAGCCGTCGGTATGTGCATTGTGGTCGTTTCTCGGGTTGCTTACTGTCCTTACGCTCGGCAGAGGAGTCCGGCGAGGAGAGGCGTGCGATGAGTCGTGAGAGCTGGGTGGGCCGTGATGCCCGATCCATCGCCGAAGCCGTGCGATCGGGTCAGGCGTCGACGCGGACCGTCGTCGAAGATCATCTCGCACGGATCGACGAACGTAACGGCGAACTCAACGCACTGGTCACCGTGTGCGCCGAGGACGCGCGTGCGGCCGCAGACAACCTGGATGAACGTCGCCTTCTCGGCGAGACACTCGGTCCCCTTGCCGGGGTTCCGTTCACGGTCAAGGACTTGATCGCTACTGCCGGCGTGCGTACCACCGCCGGTTCTCGCACTCTGGCGGACAACATACCGGCCGTCGACGCCCCGGCCGTTGCAGCGTTCAAGGCTGCCGGCGCAATCCTGATCGGCAAGACCAACACGCCGGAATTCGGCGCGTGCGGCCTGACGCGCAACGAACTGTTTGGAACCACGGCCAGCCCGGTGCGACCGGACGGCGTCGTCCGGTCCCCCGGCGGATCGAGTGGCGGTGAGTCCGCGTCGGTTGCTGCCGGAATGAGCGTGCTCGGACTCGGTACGGATTTTGGTGGCTCGGTGCGTTGGCCCGCCCACTGCACCGGCCTCACTTCGGTTCGCCCGACGCTCGGCCGTATCGACCCGGAAGGGCAATACCCCGGCGTGCTTTCGGATGGATGGGTACTCGCCAATCCGGCGACGATGCACGGCACGATCCAGACCATCGGCCCACTGGCCCGCAACCTCGGTGATGCGACGCTTGCGCTGCGCGTCCTGTCGAAGCCGCATTTCTCGTGGACCGAGCCGGAGTCGGTCGACGTCGAACACCTCGACATCCGCTGGGCACCCGGCGAAGGGACCATGCCTGTCGACGAAGAAATCCTGGCGGCGGTTCGCTCGGCGGCGAACAGTCTGGATGCGAGCGAGTACGACGGTCTGGCTCTGCCGCGGGCTAACGTACTGTTCGGCGCGTTGCGATCGGTCGAGACTCACGCGGACATCCACTCTCTCGCAGCAGGTTCAGTGCACTCTTTCGACGCGGACATCACCGCCATGCTTGCGGCAGGCCATGATCGGAGTTCCGCCGAGGTGGAAGCGCTGTGGGCGGATCGCGCGGTGTTGATCACCGACTTCCTCGACGAGATGGGCGACGTCCTGATTCTGCCGGTTGCGTCGGTGCTCGCTCCGCCGCTCGGTGTGGAGAGCTTCGAGGTGGGCGGTCGCAAACTCACGTGGATGGACGCGCTCGCGAGTTGCCGGGCGATCAGTGTGCTCGGCCTTCCGTCGGTCGTGGTTCCGGTAGGACTCTCCCGCAACGGTTTACCGATCGGAGTGCAGGTGGTGGCGCGGCCGTTCCACGAGCATGTTGCGCTGTCCGTGGCGGCGCGAATCACGTCGAATGCGCAAGCTCTAGTCTGACTTCCATCTTTCGGTTTCGGCTGCGAAACGTGTTGCGTACGAGTCGGCCAGGTCGTGAAGCGTGGTGACGCAGTCGCCGTAGTACGTCGGTGCATGCATGGTAGCCAGAATCCGCGGCTCGAGGTCGGCCAGGGCGCGGATCGTGGGTTCAAGATCCGGGGTGAGGCAGGTGGCGTGGCCCAAGTCCTCGGCTTCCAAAGCGGGACCGACGATTTCGTGCTCGGTAGTCGCGGGGTGGTGCCCGAACGCTGTGAAGAGGTCTCCGCAGAACAGCGTGGACGTCGTCTCCTCGAACATCAGGCCCGCGTCCCAACCGTGCGGGACGTGTGGGGTGTCGATGTGCCGGACTCGGCGGCTGCCGGTTTCGAGTACGTCGCCGTCCTGCAAGGGAAGTGGCGCCCGATCGGCCAGATCGTTGACCTGAACGAAGCACCCCATCGCGCCGTGCGCCACTTGTGCTTCGGGGGCCGCCGCAAGCCAGGAGTTCATGGACCCGCACTCGTCGGCCTCGACGTGACCGAACGTGATCCATTTCAGACGGTCGATGTCGATCAGCGTGGAGAGTGCGTCGGAAGCCGAGGTGAACAACGCTCGCTGCCCGGTGTGGAAGAGCAAGGGTTCCTCGCCGTCGACGAGAAATTGGTTCATCGTGAGGTTCGCTTCGTCCACGAAGGTCGACAGTCGGTAGATGTCCGGCGCGATTTCGGTGATCGTGGTGGTCATCGCTGTGCTCCGATCAGGGCTGTTGTGCACGTCAATCTGTCTTCTCCAGCCTTCTCGCCGCCTCGCGCCTGCACAAGGCTCTGGAATAGTGGAGGACGTGTTCGTACTACTGCTGACAGGCCCGCCGGGCGCGGGGAAGAGTTCCGTGCTGACCGCGCTTCACGATCGACTCGGCGAGGTCGGGGTGAGCAACGCGATGATCGAGGTGGACGAACTCGAGCGGTGCTACCCGCCGTTGGGAACCGAACGGGCAATCGCACATGTCGGGATGCTGTGCGCGTCGTACCGGGAAGCGGGGTACGAACTCCTGTTCCTCACGGCGACCGTCGAAGACGACGACTACGGGCGTGCCCTGCTGGCCGCGACCGGCGCCGAGGGGCACCTGCTGGCGCGCCTCGAGGCCGATCCGGATACGTTGCGCACCAGAATCATCGAACGTGAACCGGCCGGCTGGGCCGGGTTGGACGATCTGGTGGAAGCGTCACAACTGCTGGCCGGTTCGATGCCGACGCTCAGTGGGGTCGACGTGGTTCTGAGCACAGAAGGCCGCGATCCCGAAAGTGTTGCCGATGATCTGGAAGCGGCTCTGCGAGAACGCAGTCCAGCGCTCCTAGCTGTCGGTGTTCAGAGCGGTGACCACTGAAGCGAACATCGTCGATTTGATTGCCCCCAGTGTGCCCGCATTCTTCGGGCCGATCGGCGCAACCATTTCGATGGCCTTGGCGGTCAAAGCATCGACGGATGCGGTGAAGTCCACCAAACCGGCTGCGAATGCGTCACTTCCGCCGTATCGCCGCCCCGTGGTCATGGCGACGATTGCCGACGCCGGGCTGAGCTTGGCCTGGATGAGAGCTGCCATTCCTTCGGTGAAGGGGATGTTGATGTCCACCTCCGGGAAGCAGTAGTAGCCGCGATCATCGCGCATGACGCGGTAATCGTGCGCGATGCCGAGCATGGCGCCGGCTCCGAAGGCGTGGCCGTTGATCGCCGCGACGGTGGGCATGGGGAACGTCAGCATCCGGGCGAACAGCGACTGGACTTGCTGCACATACCACTTCGCCTTGTCGCCGTTCGCGCCCAGCCAGTCGAGGTCGAGTCCGTTGGAGTAGAACTTGCCCGTCGCCGTGGTGACCAGGGCATGTGCGCCTTCGCTTAAAGCCTGGTCGAGTAGCTTGTCGACGGAATCGAGCCAATCCGGCGAGAATCGATTCTCGTCCTCACCGAGATCGAGAACGGCGATCTTGTCTTCGAAGCGCAGAGTTGCGGTCATGATTGGCCTTTCCTGTTGCGGGGCTTGGGCAGTGGTGGGTCGAGATGCAGAACCGCTCGAACGGCGGCATCCAACCGCGCGCGTGCTGCGGCGTCGGGGACTCGCCAACCGTCGGCGCGTTTGGCGGGATGAATGAGCAGTCCGGTAGGCAGGCCGACAACACAGGCCTCGATTGCTTCGACGGCTCGGCTGTCCTTGCGGCCCCAGAGCGCGGTCGACAACCGGATGAACAACTCGACCAGAGACCGGTCGAGTTGTGTGAGTTTCTCGGCGATGTCGGCAGGGACGTCGGTGCCGAGCAGTTCGTCGCGCTGAATCGTCAGCAGCAGCAACGCGGATTGTGGGTAGTCGAGCGCGAAGACGGCCGGAACTTCGGCGGCTGCGACGACGGCGGAAACCGCGGAGGTCGGCGCGGGGTCCGCGAGAGCGTCGTCCACTCTCGATTGCTGAAGCGCGAGAAATCGTTGCGCGGCACGCAGCCACGCGCTACCGACCAGTCCACTGCGAGAGCCGAATGCGTGATAGATCGCCCCGTTGGATACACCGGTGGCGTCGGAGACCGCCCTGACCGTGACAGCGCTCGGCCCGGCAGTGGCGGCAAGTTTTTCGGCAGCGTCGAGCAGCGTGTCGAGATCGTGGACGCGTGGCCGAGGCATGAACGCACAGTAACAGAGCGTCTGCTCTGTTACTAGTGTGCGGTCAGATCACCGAATTTGCGCGAAGATCCTCGATCTCCTCCGGGCGCAGGCCGAAGTCGGTGAGTACGCCGTCGGCGTCACCGCCGAGAGTCATGGGTGGCGCATTCCTGACGGGAAGGGTCTTGCCGTCCACCCAGAACGGTCCGCGGACAACGGGAATCGATGTTCCGTCGGCGCTCTGGGTCTGCTCGACCATCTGCAATGCCTCGACCTGCGGGTCGGAGAACACCTGATCGATCGAATGAATCGGGCCGCAGGGGATTCCGGCACCGCGGATCTCGGCGATCCACTGTGCGGCGCCCTTCGTGGTCAGTAGGTCCTCGAGTTCTTTGGTCAGTTGGTCTCGGTGCGCCAAACGTTCTTTACCCGTGGCATATTCGGCACGGAAGGCGAGATCGGGGTCGCCGATCACCGAGCACAGCGCGATCCAGTGCTTGTCCGAGCCGGTGGCAATGTTGATCGGGAAGTCGGCAGTGTCGAAAGCGCCGTACGGCGTGATCGTCGGGTGCGTATTGCCGTTCGGCGTCGACACCCGCCCGGTGCTCAGGTAGTCCTGCGCCTGGAAGGTCATGATCGAGATCGCGGATTCCAGCAACGAGGTCTGCACGCGGTGCCCACGACCGTCGCGTCCGCGCGAAGCCAACGCCGCCGTGATACCCAGCGCCGCGTAGATGCCCGAGACCGTGTCGATGATGGGGATACCGACCCGCATCGGGGTCTGTTCCCCGGCGCCGGTGACCGACATCAACCCGGACATGCCCTGGGCCACCTGATCGAGTCCGGGCGCGAACTGGTCCGGGCCCACCGGGCCGAAACCACTGATGCTCATCACGACGAGACCCGGATTCTCCTGCTCTAGCGAATCGGGATCGAGCCCCATGTCGGCCAGCACTCCCGGACGGAAGTTCTCGACCAGCACATCCGCGTCGAGGGCCAGGCTGCGAAGCAGTTTCCGCCCGCGGTCACTGCGCATGTCGATGGCGATCGACCTCTTGCCGCGGTTCACGGAAGCGAAGTAGAGGCTTCGATCGCCGTCGAACGGCGGCCACTGACGCGAACTGTCGCCGGAGCCACGGGTTTCGACCTTGACCACGTCGGCGCCGAAGTCCGAGAGCAGCGACGTGCACAGAGGGCCCGCGAGAGCGCGGGTGAGGTCGAGAACTTTGATACCGCTGAGCAATTGGTCCATGGGAGAAACCTCGGTTCTGTGGTGTGCAACGTCGCCCACTCGATCCGTCGCACCATCTGCGTGAATTACCGCTGCAGTGATCGTCGGAGAGGGGAAGAATGAAGGTCAGGCCTGCTTTCGGCTGGGCTCGGTGACAACACTGGTCGAGAGCGCACGGTGATGCGACGGCGACATTGCACAACTGCAGGGCCCGGATTTAGGCGCATTGTGTGACAGGCAGGATTGCGGTGGGCCGATACCGTGAACTCTCTACGGACGGCGATGCAAGCGGGAGGCGAGGCGATGCGCGACATTTCCACTCAGCTGGCGCAGTGGCACGCCCGCGGCGAGGATTTTGCACTGGCGACGGTTGTCCGTACCTGGCGATCCTCACCGCGCATGCCCGGTGCTTCTATGGCCGTCTCACGCTCCGGCGAGGTGGTCGGCAGCGTCTCGGGCGGGTGCATCGAGAGTGCGCTGTACGAGATCGCCCAGGAGGTTCTCGCCGACGGCACCAGTCGCGTCGAGGTCTTCAGTGTCTCCGACGACGACGCCATCGGAGTAGGGCTGACCTGCGGCGGAACCATCGAAGTGTTCGTCCAGGCCGTCGGAGCCGATTTCGCCGAGTTCGGTCAGGTCTGTGAACGGATCGAAGCCGATACGCCCGTCGTCGTGGTCACCGAAGTGCGTCCGGGAGCGCCGGCGCGGCACCTCGTCGTCGAGCACGGCCGACGAAGCGGGGATCTGGACGCCACGGAGGACGAGGTCTCCATCCTGTTGCGCACTATGGACACCGGTGAGTCCGTAGCCTTTGTCGCGCCGGCGGGAACTCTCATCGATTCGCAGCACGACTTGCTGGTCGAGATCTTCGCGCCGCTACCGAGGATGTACGTCTTCGGAGCCATCGACTTCGCCGCCTCGATGTGTACGTTGGGTGCCTTTGCGGGTTACCGAGTGACCGTCGTGGACGCACGGCCGGTCTTCGCGACACGAGCGCGCTTCCCCGACGCCCACGATCTGGTCGTCATGTGGCCACACAAGTTCCTCGAAACCGCACCGATCGACAACAAAACCGTCCTGGCCGTGCTCACGCACGACGAGAAGTTCGACATCCCCTTGCTCGAGATCGCGCTGCGTTCGCCGGCTGCATACGTCGGCGCGATGGGAAGTCGTGCGACGCATGAGCGTCGGGTGGCGCTGTTGAAGGAGCGAGGCGTCACCGACGCCGAGTTGGGGCGTCTGCACTCACCGATCGGGTTGGATCTCGGCGCCAGGACGCCGGAGGAGACTGCAGTGTCGATCCTCGCCGAGATGACCAAGACCCTGCGCAATGCCTCCGGTTTGGAACTGCGGGATCTGCAGGGGCCGATCCACCCGCCACCTCAGGAGAATCCGACCGCCCTGCATCGAACGGCCTGAGTCGACTGCGCTGAATTCGGACATCTTGTGTTCGGTGGGGATAGGATCGTTTCTTTCGTGAACCATCTTCCGTGATCCGAATGAAATCGAGGTGCCTGCCAAGTGGCAAACCCGGCCGTACCGGCATCCGAGGTGAATGCTGTTCTCTCCGAACTTCTTCGAACCCCGCTCCTTCCTGGTGTTCGAAAGGTCGCCGGCGGCTCCGAAGACCCGACGGTAGCCCGGGTGGGATTCATGGCGGTTCCGGACATCGGACCGTGGCTGCGACACGGACAGTTGCTGATCACCACGCCGGAAACCCTCGCCCGGGTCACCGAAACCTTCAAAGCATTTGTCGGACGGTTGTCGACGCGCGGAGTTGCAGCGCTCGCCGTCCAATTCGGCGCAGACGGGGACACTCTCGCGCCGGAACTGGTCGACGCGGCCGAAAGCGCCGGCTTCCCGCTCCTGGTTTTTCACGGTGCGTGCGATCACCCTGCGGCGAGAGACCGTGAGCAGACGGAGTCGGCCCAGATCGACGCCATGTTCGGGGCCGAGCGCTTGCGACGGCTGCTGGTCGACGTCGTGATGGGCGGCGGCGGCCTCCCACAATTGACCGAGGTCATCGCACGGGAGATGAAGGGCGCCGCCCTGATCACCACCTCGGACGGACGCGAGATCTGCCGCGCCGGGGATGCGGCGGAGCGCAAGCATCTGTCTGCCTGTCCCGCCGTCGATTCCACCGGTCGTCTGCGGACCGACACCGTCGAGGGCGGGTTGGGTCTGCACGAGTTCGACGGTCAATTCATCGCGGTGTCCGCGATTTCCGCCAATCACATCGACCACGGGCGTCTCGCGTTGTTCACCGGTGAGCGCGTGATGACGAGTTACGACCAGTACCTGGTCGAGCGAGCGGCGTCGGTGTGCGCGTTGGTCATCACCCGTGAGCAGGCCGTGGCGTCGGTGGAAGAACGCCATCGCGCCAACTTCGTTCACGACCTGCTCCTCGGCCGGGCCGGGGACCACGATCACGTTGTCTCCCACGCCAAGACGTTCGGTTGGGACTTCGATCGCCCGCTGGTGATCGTCTCGATCGAGCCGGACCCGATCGACGAACCGGCCTCTGCGGCGCCCGCTCGGCTGCCCGTCGTCGATCGCCAGGCGATGGCGTTCTCCGGGGCGATCGCCCACCGCGATCCCGGTGCGGCGGTGACCGCGCTGACGGGCGAGACGGTGATCGTCATGGGCGTCAGCACCGACACGATGGCATTGGTGCGGGACCTTGTCACGGTCGTTCGCGGTGAAGGTGGCGGCGGGAGAAGGCCGTTCAGTGTCGGGGTGTCCCGGCCGACAGCGGCGATCGACGCCGTCCCCGCGCTCTACAGTCAGGCGCGCACCGCACTGACCGTCGGACGCCGGATCTCCGGTCCGTGGACGGTGACTCAGTTCGACGATCTCGGTGTGTACAGACTGCTCAGTCTGGTCGAGGACGAAAACGAGCTGGAGACGTTCGCCCGGGAGACATTGCGGGAACTGACGGAGGAAACTGCCGAAGCGCAGGACATGCGCAAGACATTGGAAGTCTTGCTCGCGACCAACATCAACATCGCCGAGACAGCGCGCAAGCTCCACTTCCATTACAACACACTGCGTTACAGGGTCGTTAAGCTGGAGAAAATGCTTGGACCCTTCACCGCGCAACCCGAGCTCCGGCTGGATCTGTCTCTAGCACTGAAGATAACCGCGATGCGCGGCATCAATCACTAATATTGCCAATCCGGGTCCGTGGGTTCTGGCAGATTGTCATCACGTCGATACCCCCTCGCTGTAATAGCGTTTCACTCCAGTCACGGTGTTTTGTGAGCTGGAGCACACTCAGCGTTCGGACACCTTCCTCTGCACGAAAGGTCCCATCATGCCGATTTGGACGTTGCACGGAGATGGAAAGAACATCAGACCGGGTGAAGTGGTCGCTCCCGGCGAGCGGCTCAGCTGGGGAAGAACCATCGGGCTGGGCAGCCAGCACGTGGTGTCGATGTTCGGCGCGACGTTCGTCTTCCCGATCATCATGGGGCTCAATCCTCAACTTGCCGTGATGATGTCGGGCTTTTGTACGCTCTTCTTCCTGCTGGTGGTCAAGGGACGCATTCCCAGCTACCTCGGTACGTCGGCGGCCTTCGTCGGCGGTATCGCCGCCATTCGTGCCCAAGGCGGAACGTCCGCAGAGGTGACCGGCGCGATCCTGGTGTCCGGACTGGTCC
The DNA here is from genome assembly GCF_903819475.1 of Rhodococcus sp. UFZ-B548. Lineage (NCBI taxonomy): Bacteria > Bacillati > Actinomycetota > Actinomycetes > Mycobacteriales > Nocardiaceae > Rhodococcus > Rhodococcus sp. UFZ-B548. The sequence goes on along the minus strand of NZ_CAIJDS010000014.1, from coordinate 9,673 downwards.
TGGCAGCCATCGGTATCGCGATCCACTTCCTCGGTGGCCGGGTCGTATTCAAGGTTCTTCCCCCGGTGGTGACCGGCGCAGTGGTGATGCTGATCGGATTCAACCTGGCACCCGTCGTCGCGGGGCTGTACTGGCCGCAGGACCAGTGGGTGGCTCTGATCGTCATGGTGGCCCTGATCGTCATGAGTATCGCGCTACGTGGCTTCATGGCGCGCATCGCCATCTTCCTCGCGCTGATCTTCGGCTACGTCCTCTCCTGGATCCTCGACCGGGTCTCGGGCACGATCACCTCGTACGACGCAGGCACCGGTCAGATCACCGAGCACTTCCGCGTCAACTGGGATTCGGTGCAGTCGGCGTCGTGGTTCGGCCTGCCCCCGTTCTCGGACGAGGCCAACGGAATCGTCGGCATCCACGCTCCGTCGTTCAGCCTGACGTTCATCATCCTGGTCCTTCCCGGCGTCATCGCGTTGATCGCGGAGAATGCCGGTCACGTCAAGGCAGTCGCAGAGATGACCGGCGACGATCTCGACCCGTACATGGGACGCGCGCTCGCCGGTGACGGTTTCGCCACCGCTATCGCCAGCAGCGTCGGCGGTTCGCCCACCACGACGTACGCCGAGAACATCGGTGTCATGGCAGCGACCCGTGTGTACTCCACCGCCGCCTACGCGGTCGCGGGCATCGTCGCGATGATGCTCGGCTTCTCCCCCAAGTTCGGTGCCGTCATCTCGGCGACGCCCGGCGGTGTTCTCGGCGGAATCACAGTGGTGCTCTACGGCATGATCGGTCTGCTCGGCGCCAAGATCTGGAAGGAGAACGGCGTCGACTTCGGCAATCCGCTCAACCTCATGCCGATCGCGGCCGGTCTGATCATCGGTATCGGCGACACGGCTCTGAAGTTCAGTGACACGTTCTCGCTCAGCGGCATCGCGCTCGGCACCATCGTCGTGATCGGGATGTACCACCTGTGCCAGTTCATCGGTTCGAAGAACCCGGAGCTGAATGCGAAGAATCCGGAACCGAACAAGCCGGAATCGAAGGCTCCCGGCGGCGAACGGGAAGAACCCGCCCCGCAGCTCACGTGACACTTGGCTGAGTGTGCTCGATTGTCGAAGGCCGGACATCCTCCTTGGAGGATGTCCGGCCTTTCGCGGTGTGTGCGTGTTCTGTGTGCTGTGTGCTGATCGATCAGACGGCAGTGCTGGCTTCGGCCAGGCCGATACGGTCGATGCGTTCGGTGCGGGTGATGAGCCGTTCAGTCGCACCGGTAGCACTGAGCACGCTCAGCTCGTAGTGCAGTACCGCTCCGACGCGAGTGCAGAAGGCGGCGGATTCGTCCGCGGCATCGGGAAATTCGGGGATGACCCGATCGACGATGCCGCCCGTGAGCAGATCGTAGGACCGTATCCCTTGACCGGCCGCCATCTCCGGAGCGTGCGTGATGTCGTGGAACATGATCGCGCTCGCCCCCTCGGGAGGTAAGGGCGAGAGCCAACCGTGGCGGGCCGCCAGCACTCGATCGGCCGGAATCAGTGCCAGGGCGCCGCCGCCGGTGCCCTGCCCGAGCAGGAGGGAAATGGTCGGGACCTCGAGTGAAATCATGTCGGCTATGCACCGAGCGATCTCGCCGGCCAATCCACCTTCTTCGGCTTCCTTCGACAGTGCCGCGCCTGCCGTGTCGATGATCGTCACCAACGGCAGGTCGAGCTCTGCGGAAAGCCGCATCCCTCGCCGAGCTTCCCGCAGAGCGCCGGGGCCGAGTGGGGAGTGAGCAGTCTGCCCGCGTCGGTCCTGTCCGAGAAGGACGCAGGGCATGTCGCCGAAGCGAACGAGCGCGAGCATGATGCCGGGATCGTTCTCTCCTTGGCCGGTTCCGTTGAGCGGGAGCATGTCCGAGGCCGAATTGAGCAACACTTCCCGGATCCCCGGTCGGTCTTCGCGTCGGGATGCGACGACGGATTCCCAGGCCGACGTATCGGGTGGGCAATCGTACGAGCACGGGTCACTCGGCAACGAGTACCCACGACGTCTCGAGGTGATGATGCGCAATGCGCGGTCGACGATTTCGGCGAGCTGGTCTGGCGGCCTCACCGCATCGATGAGTCCGTGCTCGTGAAGGTTCTCCGCTGTCTGGACACCGACGGGGAAAGGTGAGTTGTACAAAGCCTCGAACACCCGGGGGCCGAGGAATCCCACGAGGGCTCCTGGCTCCGCGATCGTCACGTGACCGAGTGACCCCCAGGACGCGAATACGCCTCCGGTGGTGGGGTTTCGGAGGTAGACGATGTAGGGCAGGTGCGCTTCTTTGTGCTTGATGAGCGCCGCGGTGATCTTGACCATCTGCAGAAATGCCGTTGTCCCCTCCTGCATACGCGTTCCTCCGGAGGTGGGAAGCGCAAGAAGGGGCAGCTGCTCTTGCGTCGCTCGACGGATGGCGACGACGAGGCGTTCGCCCGCCGCCACGCCGATCGATCCGCCGAGAAAACCGAACTCGCAGACGATGATTGCCACACGGCGGCCTCGGACGGAGGCGCTTCCGGTCAGGACGGACTCGTCGAGCCCGGTCTTCTCCTGCGCCCGCAGAAGTGCTTCGGCGTAATCGGAGTCGGTCGCGACGGGGATCGGAGGGGTATCCCACGACTCCCAGGTGCCGGCATCGATCACCAGGTCGAGCAAGTCGCGAGCCGTCAGGCGGTTCATCGGGTGAATCCTTGTAGCCACGACATGACTTCGTCAGTGTCTTCACCGAGTACCGGCGGTGCGGTGTGCCGGGTCTCCGTCACTTCTGTTCCGTCCGGATCGAAGAATCGCAGCGGCGGCCCGGGCAGAGTGATGTTGCCGAGCGTGCTGTGGTCGACGTCGACGAGCAATCCCTGTGATCGGGTCTGCTCCCATTCGTACACTTCGGAGATCGTCCGAACCCGTCCTGCCGGTACTCCGATGCGGTCGAGTTCGGTCAGAAGCTCGTCACGCGAATACGGTTTGAAGGTACGTTCGATCAATTCGACGACCTGGAAATGATTCTCGACGCGTTCGGCGTTTGTTGCCATACCGGGGGCATCGGGATCGAGTTCGAACCCTTCGCAGAATCTTCTCCACAGGCTTTCGCTGCCGACCGAGATCTGCACTGCGCCATCGCCGGTACGAAAGAGCCCGTACGGTGCGATCGAGGGATGGTGGTTGCCTTGCGCTGTGCCTACCTCGCCGGCGACGGTCCACTTCGTTCCTTGAAACGCGTGAACACCGACCACGCTGGCCAAGAGAGACGTTCGAACGACACGGCCTCTGCCCGTCTGTTCGCGTTCCTTCAAAGCCGCGACGACACCGAACGCCCCGTACATCCCGGCGAGAAGATCGGCGATCGGAACTCCGACTCGTTGAACGTCGTCCGGATTCGAGCCGGTCAGCGACATGAGTCCGGCTTCCCCCTGGGCGATCTGGTCGTAGCCGGCGCGACCACCTTCCGGGCCGTCGTGGCCGAAACCGCTGATGGACAGGACGATCAGTCGAGGATTGAGTTCGGCCAGCCGCTCGGTGGAGAATCCGAGTCGATCGAGAACTCCGGTGCGGAAGTTCTCCATGAGAACGTCGGCGCGGCAGACAAGATCTTCGAGGGTTGCGCGCCCGCTGTCGGATTTGAGGTCGAGCGTGATCGACTTCTTGTTCCGGTTCGTGGAGAGGAAGTACGTCGATTCCCGTTGCGTGTTCGGTGGTTCCAGCGGTGGCTCCACAAAAGGCGGCCCCCACCCACGGGTGTCGTCGCCACCGTGAGGTGATTCGACCTTGATCACGTCGGCACCCAGATCGCCGAGCATCATTGCCGCGTGAGGACCCGCGAGTGCGCGCGTGAGGTCGACGACAATCACGTCGTGTAGCGGACCACTACGAGCACTTGTGTTGTGAGGCTTCGAAGTCGAGTTCATGTCGCACCGCCGTGTTCTGGTGTAATTGGCTGAGCCAGTTGGTGGTTGAGGCCTCCGTAGTTCGGTCGACTCCGGTCCGCTGGACCGAGAAATCGGCCAGGGCCACTGAAGGAGGTATGTGCGGCCCGTCTTTCGAACCGTAAGCGCGCACCGGTAAACGGCACATGGGTAACCTTGCCGATGACGGGTATCAGTGGTGGGTAAGAAGTGACGAACGCTCAACGCATGGCGCGATTGCGGTTGTGTCGAACCGTAATCAGGGCGCTCTGTCAGCCTATTTGGTGCATCTTCATGACATTTCGTGCATCTTCATGACCTGCAGGGCGAGTGAGACGTTCAATCGAAGGACGGGGTCGTCGGTGAACGATCCGACGACGCTCTCCAGCTTTCCGATTCTGTATCGCAAAGTGTTGTAGTGCATATGCAGTGCCCGGGACGCCTCGGCGACATTGCAATTGCAGTCGAGCAACGTCTGGAGTGTCAGACGCAAATCTGCGGCTTCGGCGTTGTCTGCCGACAGTGACTTCAGAACGTCATCGGTGAACGAACGCAGTTCGCTCTTGTCCGTCTGGAGCGAGAGGAGTCGGTGTACGCCGAGTTCGTCGAAGTGCGCGATCTGGCCCGGCCCGTTGATACGTCGGCCGACGACCACGGCCGTACAGGCTTGGTCGTAGGCAGCAGGTAGATCGGCCAGGGAGTAGATCACCCGGCTCACTCCCGTGCTGAAGGAGCGGCGGCCGCTGGTGCGATCTCCGGCAACCTTGCGCACCAACCCTTCGATGTCCCGAACCGCACGGTCGGTGCTGGTGGGGAAAAGCGTGACCACCTCGTGTCGAAACCCGACGGAGGGTGCCGTCCGCTCGTGGGTGCGTACCACTTGTTGCCAGCCGTCGCTGAGTCGATCTTGGTCCGTGCGCGTGGAATTCGCGTGCTGGGATTCCGGGTGATCGACGTCGAGTTCTGCAACCACTACGGCAAGTGGACGAGTGACATCCCACCCCAACTGGGTGAAGTGCGCGCTCACTTCCGCCGGCGAGCCGGCTTCACCTATCAGTGCGTCGCGGAGGAAGTCGCCGCGGAATTTGGATTCCACTGCCGCAACTGCCAGCTGCTTGGTGACGGCCAGCGCAGCAACGGTGGCCGCTCGCTCCAGTGCTTGAACGACAACTGCGCCGAGTTCGTGGGTGCCGGCGTACGCGACCATTCGGCCGTGGTCGGTGCCGCCGGCCACCACCCGGGTGAGCGCCAACTGACCAGGAAATCCTTTGGGCGCGTTCTGTAAACCGACAGCGACCCGTTCGGTCAGGAACCGACCGGTGCTTTCGAACAACGGAAGCGCGTTCAGCGCGGCTGAATCTCCGGCCTCCGTCAACACTCTTCCGTCCGGCGAGCAGATGAGAACGCTGACGTCGAAAAGCGCGGCGAATTCCGCGGCGATCTGGGGTAGATCGCCACCTTCCAAGACGATCGACGTCAACGAGCGGTGAAGACGATCGGCAATGTCGAGTGCCGCAGACTGCTTCGCCACCAACTTGGTGAAGACCTCCGAGATCACCTCGTCGAATCCTGCGGTGACGGGAAGAACCAACAACGGCAGCCCTCGCTGCTCTGCCATGTGCAGCATGGCTTCCGGCAGTTCGTCGAGATAGCGGCCCGTTTTCACGGCAAGTGCCGCGACTCCTCGGCGTGCGAGACCGTCGACGAGGTCGCTGAGATCTGTATCGTCGAGAAGCTCTCCGGTTCGCCCGTAACGCAGCGGGAACCCGGTTGTCACCAACAGTTCGTTCGGCTTCACCCAAGCGAGGATGTCCGGTACTTCCATCACGTTCACCGATTGAACGAGGTGGCGCAAGCCCCCGTGCCCGGCAAGGGCTTCGGCTCCACGCAGACTGGGCAGCTCGAGGACATCCCGAACCGTCAGTCTGTAGTCGCCACCTTCTGGCAAATGTTGAAGCTCTTCGCTCGAATATTTGGCAGATCTATCCATGTCGCGAGACTACGCTCGATCACGCGACGAACATTGTCAACAGTTGACGAAAATAGCCTCTCGAAATGAGTGGTTCTCCGTATGTCTGCCAACTACCGTGGGCCGAATTGGCGATCGCCCGCGTCTCCGAGTCCAGGTATCAGGAAAGCATTTTCGTTCAGGCCGTCGTCGATGCTCGCAGTGAGGAGCCTGACTGGATGTCCGGAGTTCCTCAGTGCTTCGATCCCCTCCGGAGCCACGACGACACATATTGCAGTCACATCGGTGGCTCCGCGTGCAATGAGCAGATCGATTGTGCGGATGATGGATCCACCGGTCGCCAACATCGGATCGAGGACGTAGACGGGGGTGCCCGACAGATCAGCGGGAAGGGACTCCAGATACGGAACCGGTTGGTGTGTCTTCTCGTCTCGTGCCATTCCCACGAAACCGACGCCTGCCTGCGGAATGAGGGCACTCGCCTGCTCGACCATGCCGAGGCCTGCTCGCAAGACCGGTACCAGGAGCGGTGGATTTGCCAGCCGCACTCCCAGCGTCGGAGCAACTGGCGTCTCGATGTCGAACTGCTCCACTTCTGCGCCGCGCATGGCCTCGTAGACCAACATATGGGTCAGTCTGCGCAAGGCGGACCGGAAAGTTGCGTTGTCGCTGCGAGCGTCGCGCATGGTCGTGAGCAGCGATGCCGCCAGCGGATGGTCGACAACAGTGGTGTCCATGGTCGAATCGTAAGTGAGAACCGATGGGGCGGCGCACAACCGGTGAATTGGAGTCGAAATAACCAATCGCGGTTTTCGTTTGGGCAACTATTGACGATGCCGAAGGGTTCGAGTCGTCATAGCGTGGTCGGCATGGCAGTTCCGAACCGCTCGGCTGGACTGGGCGCCAGGAGCTGTCAAGGCCCAATTTTGCCTCCACGATTCCCTATACAAGGAGATGCCAATGCCCGAAGCAATCGAGGTCCGTAAGGTTCCGCTACACAGCGTCTCCGACGCCAGTGAGCTCGCCAAGCTGATCGACGACGGTGTCCTCGAGGCCGACCGCGTCATTGCAGTCATCGGCAAAACCGAGGGTAACGGCGGCGTCAACGACTACACGCGCATCATCGCGGACCGAGCGTTTCGAGAGGTTCTCTCCGCCAAGGGTAATCGCAGCCCCGAAGAGGTGGCGGAGGTGCCGATCGTCTGGTCAGGCGGCACGGACGGTGTGATCAGCCCGCACGCGACGATCTTCGCGACGGTACCGGCAGACAAGGTCACCAAGACCGACGAGCCGCGACTGACCGTGGGTGTCGCCATGAGTGAGCAGTTGCTGCCCGAGGACATCGGTCGTACCGCGATGATCACCAAAGTGGCTGCGGCAGTGAAAGATGCGATGGCCGATGCCGGCATCACCGATCCCGCCGACGTGCACTACGTACAGACCAAGACTCCGTTGCTGACAATCCACACCATCCGTGACGCCAAGAGTCGCGGCAAGACCGTGTGGACCGAACAGACTCATGAGTCGATGGACCTGTCCAACGGCGGTACGGCGCTCGGAATCGCGGTTGCACTCGGCGAAATCGACATGCCGACCGACGAGGATGTCATGCACAGCCGCGAGCTCTTCTCCTCTGTTGCATCCTGCTCGTCCGGCGTCGAGTTGGACCGTGCTCAGATCGTTGTCGTCGGTAACGCACGTGGCGTCGGCGGACGCTACCGGATCGGCCACAGCGTGATGAAGGATCCGCTCGACCAGGACGGCATCTGGGCGGCGATCCGTGACGCCGGACTCGAACTTCCGGAGCGGCCGCACTCGAGCGACCTGGACGGTCAACTCGTCAACGTGTTCTTGAAGTGCGAGGCCAGCCAGGACGGAACGGTCCGCGGCCGTCGTAATGCGATGCTCGACGACTCCGACGTGCACTGGCACCGCCAGATCAAGTCGTGCGTAGGTGGAGTCACGGCAGCTGTCACCGGTGATCCGGCAGTGTTCGTCTCGGTCTCGGCAGCGCATCAGGGCCCCGAGGGCGGCGGCCCTGTCGCCGCCATCGTCGATCTCGGTCAGTAGCCGGTAAGAACCTCGCTGGAAACTTCGACAGTCGCGCGCCGCCACCGGTAATTCGTCCTCGAATCAGTTGCCGGTGGCGGCGAATCCGACCGAGATTCTGCCGGCGCAACCCACTTCACTGCTTGAAAGGATTCACGATGGTTCATGCTGCTGACCCTGTCGACGAGAGCGTTTCCGGTGCGCCCGAGAATCGCGAGCTCGTCATGGCCGATGCGGTCACGCTCAGTGGTCTGATACGCAGGCGTGAAGTGTCGTGTGTCGAGGTGATGGACAGCTACCTCGACCAGATCGAAGTTCATAACCCGGCGGTGAACGCGATCGTCGCATTGCGGGATCGGGAAGCGTTGACGGCGGAGGCGCGCGAGCGTGATTCGCAGTTGGCGAGTGGGCAGTATCTCGGTTGGATGCACGGGTTTCCGCATGCGGTGAAGGATCTTTCGGCAGCCAAGGGTCTGCCGTTCACGTCCGGGTCGCCGATGTTCGCGGATCGAATCGCCGAAGAGGACGACCTGTTCGTCAAGCGGATCAAGTCTGCCGGTGCCATCGTGATCGGCAAGACGAACACACCGGAGTTCGGGCTCGGATCGCAGACGTACAACCCGGTGTGGGGTACGACGGTGTCGCCGTACGACAATTCGCGCACTGCCGGCGGTAGCAGCGGAGGCGCAGCAGCGTCGTTGGCGCTTCGCATGCTGCCGGTGGCTGATGGAAGCGATTACATGGGTTCGCTCCGAAACCCGTCGGCGTTCAACAACGTTGTGGGGTTTCGACCTTCCTGGGGTCGGATACCGGAGACGGGATTCATCGCTCAGGGCGCTGTTGTGGGTCCGATGGGCCGAACCGTCACCGACGTGGCTCACCTGCTCTCCACGATGGCGGGACCGGATGCCTATGCACCGTTGGGGATTCGTGAGAATCCCGCTGTGTTCACCGAAAGCCTCGCACGGGATCTGAAGGGCTCTCGGATCGCATGGGTCGGTGACTGGAACGGCTACCTGGCAACCGAACCTGGAGTTCTCGAGTTGTGCGAATCCTCGTTCGAGGTCTTCGAACAGTTGGGGTGCCGCGTCGAGGCTGCGCTTCCTGACTTCAAACCCGAGGACATCTGGCAACTGTTCCTGCGATGGCGTTGGTGGGCGCAGCTCGGTTTGATCGATCAGTACAACGATCCGAGTTTGCGTGAGTTGATGAAGCCCGAACTGTTGTGGGAACTCGGGCATGCGGTCACCCTCTCGGCACTCGACGTGACCAAGGCTGCGGAGGCCCGCAACGGCTGGCTGTCGGCCATTACCAAGATGTTCGAAACCTACGACTACATTCTCGCGCCGAGTGCTCAGGTGTTTCCTTTCGACAAGAACACTCACTGGCCCGAGACCGTCGACGGGCGGTCGATGGACACGTATCACCGGTGGATGGAGACGGTTGTTCCCTGGACGATGGCCGGGGTTCCGGTTGCGGGGATGCCGGTCGGCTTCGACGATCGTTCGCTTCCCATGGGTATCCAGATCATCGGTCGGCACGGAGCCGACGTGGACGTACTCCAACTCGCCTACGCATTCGAGCAGGCAACCCAGTGGGTCGAGCGGGTTCTTCCTCCCGCACTCCGCGTGAACTGACCTAATCTATTTCGAACGTATCCAGTTGGGAGAGAACGACGATGGCTTCGGCATTGTGGCACGGGTTCGCGGACATGGGCGCTGTGGAGAAGAAC